>VBAY01000065.1 GCA_005883085.1 Candidatus Bathyarchaeota archaeon | reverse complement strand
CAGGACTTGCTATCCATACATGCAGGCATTATTGATCCAGTAACTTCCATCAGTTTGATAGATGGCACCCGTGCAGAGATAGACATAGCTCAACGAGCCATACTGGGAGACGTCCCTGCAATTGGCTCCAAAGTTTGTGCAGATCGTGTGGTCGGCGTAGGGAAGGTGCATGACGGGGACGAAGAAGGCGAAAGGGGGAACCGCGAATATCAGCAAGACCACCAAGGCCACTCTCCCTGTCGGTACTTGCAACCTTCTCTTCCTCAGTCATACTTGTTCCTGTCTCAGGTATTTTGGCGCGATGTACCGCGACCATTCATGAGCAATCAGACAGTTTCTTGAGGAGAACTTGCCGAGGCTTTCACCGAAATCGAAGAATCATGTCCAGTGAGACAACTGCTTCTGCATCTTGTAGTAGCTTAGCAAGCGACTAGCCTCCGCCCAATTTCCATAGGGGATTAATAGTCTCCCTCGCGCTTCCGAGAGAGCATCGTCAATGATCGTGAACCGGGAAGGGTCTCCGGTGAGCGCTTTCCTGGCGAGTTCTCTAAATCTCCAGACTCCTAGTGGGACCCATTCCTTTGTCACTTCGAGAAAGACGATCGCTCCCGCCTGTCGTCGAATCTTGTTGAGATGTTCTAGGACGGGGAGCCGCGATGCGTGATAGGCGCCGGCGATGTTGGTGGGATAGTCTTTCCGTCCTTTGTTGAGTTCGTAATCGCCGAAAACCTCTGGTCTCGGCCCTGTCAACCAGCCTTCTAGGGCTTCGAACATCCAGTTTGTCGGGAGCAGAAGGACGTGCACGTTGTTGCCCACGGAGTGGGCGCTGAACAAATGGAACTCGTCCAGCCGAGGATGATCTAGTACTCTTCTTCGAAGGTCTTTCGATAAAATATCGTCAATCGCGGTAATGCTCCATTCTGTCGGGACCAGCCTACGCGTTCGGCTAGCTCCAAGCAGACCGATGGAAAACATTCTAACAATGTGCTGCTGTGATATTCCATTTTGATAGAGAGATTGGGCTCCTTCGTTGGCCGGAAGGTCTGTGTCGGATACGACCTTGTCGATTTGTCGCGGAACATCCGGGTTGCTTGCAAGACTGAGCCGTTCTACAACTCCTGACGGTCCGTGAGGTGAGCTTCGTGTCAGGAGATTAATTCTAACGTACGGTTTCTTCTTCAAGACCAGCTCGGTGTCAGTTGGGGTCTCTGACATCACAATCTCCTGGACAAGTGACAATGTCTTGTCCGGGTTTCGAGCGTCCTGAACCTTTACAGTGGATTTTCCGCGAACCAAGCCGAACCGGTATCGTAGCAGCTCGTCTATCGACTTGTCAAGCCAACGGTCCGGAGCATCAAGCAAGGACGGGTCCGGCTCCTGCAACACAGGGACCAGAGGACCTGCCAAGAGGTTAGGATAACCGTAGCTACCGAGAAAGACGCCAGGGGGAGAAGGTCCGAAAAACTCGGTTTTCCCAACCACTCTCTCGATATCAACCAGACTCTTCGCCCTGAGGAACACCGGACAACGTGAGGAGTTCTGGACACAAACCAGCCGATTGCCCTTGCAGGTCTCACAAGAAACCTCGTGGCTCTGTTCGCTTCGTGCGGGTCGGTAGAGGGACTCCTGCAAGCTTATCGCCTGCCCGGTAAGGAAAGCAATTTCAAGTCGGGAGGATCAATCTACTCATAGCAAGAGGCGGGTTCAAATCCGTTTCCCGCCGGCCTGTGTGAAATCAACGATGAAGGAAGCCCTCCTCTACCAGCCACTGGCCGATTCAAGGGTCAGATGCACAGCATGCGCTCGATACTGCAACATTCCAGAAGGAAAAGTGGGCCTCTGCGGCGTCCGACAGAACATCGGTGGAAAACTCCAACTTCTCGTCTATGGAAAAGTGATCACCGGACATATTGACCCGATCGAAAAGAAGCCCGTAGTCCACTACATGCCAGGGTCGAAAATATTCTCCATTGCTACAAGTGGCTGTAATTGGCTCTGCTCTTATTGCCAGAACTTTGATATTAGTCAGCGGAGGAAGGCAGAGGGCACCGATCTTATGCCTCCTGACGTGGTAAGCCTGGCGCTGAGCCATGGTTGTCAGGGCATTGCGTATACGTACAACCAACCGACCATATTCATGGAGTTCGCCCATGACATCGGAGTCGAGGCGCGTAGGAATGGACTCATCAACATTTTCGTCTCCAACGGATTCGATACTCCAGACACGGTTGCGATGATGGATGACTTTCTCGACTGCATAACAGTTGACTTCAAAGGAAGTGGGGAGACCGGCTTCGTCAGAAAGTATATCGGGATACCGGACGCGCAGCCAATTTTTCAGACGATCCAAGGGATCAAGGATCGAGGCAAGACGCATATCGAGATCACAGACTTGATCGTCCCGGAGATTGGAGATAACCTCGACGAAGCTCGGAAGCTCAGCCGCTGGCTCTACGATAATCTTGGGCCGGACGTTCCAGTCCACTTCCTCAGATTCCACCCTGACTACAAGCTCATGCACCTACCGTATACGCCGGTGAAGACTCTCGAAGAGCACTGCAGAGTAGCCAGAGAAGAAGGGCTCCGATATGTCTATGTCGGGAACGTCACAGGGCATCCATGGGAACATACCTACTGCCCAGAATGCAAGAACATCGCGATTAAAAGATACGGATTCGACATCACTGGCTGGAACCTGGACGACAAGAACAGATGCATAAACTGCGGATACCAGTTGCCGATATTCGGCCAGCTCAGCTCCTCAGTCAGCGAAGACAGATTCCTACCCGTAGTGAATTAGTGAGTTCCGAGATTCTCCTAGCTAGTCAAAAGAGGCGAGAGCATTGTGAGACTCCGTGACTCCCCGTTTGTCGAGCCGTTCTTGTTTGTCGTTTTCATAGCATTTCTTGTATTCACTCTATCGTCCTTGAATAGGGATTTCGGCCTATCGTTCTCTTTCTGGGCCGTTGCCGCAATTTGGATAGTGCCGTACTCCTTCGCAATGAGGGTGGACTCAAAGCGCCGCCGCCCCCCGTTAACACGGAGGCAGTTCGGGATCTTGATGATCCTCCTGTTCTCCCCTTTTTCTACCGCCATTTTGGCGATCGTGATTCGTCAACCTGCCATTTCACTTTCGGGCCTTATTGGTGGGGCAATTGGATCCGTAGCCGGTATGGCCTACGGTTGGGGAAAACGATTCAGAAGTGCCAGGCCCTAGGCGTGGCCGCATAACGCTAGTTACTTGTTAGACTCTCAAGCTCTAGCTCTGGATACTTGTTTTGGGCCAACTCGCGGTTAGTCGCTGAGAGCAAGATGCGGACCAGCTCGTCAGGCGCGATCCTTCTGACTCCTTTCAGATGGTGGAGCAGGAGTTCTACCCGGCCGGGTTGGAAGGTCAGCCTTGCCAAGTACTGGTCCTGGTGGACCTTGTGTCTCTTACCATCATCCACAGAGTAGTGTAGATGAAAGACTAGATCTAAGGTTCTGAACGTTCCTTTCTCTTCTATCCGTTGAATCACTCTCTCCGCCTCCTTATCGTCAAGAATGTCGAACCCGTCCTTGTTGCCAACTCCAAACTTGAACACGACCCCTCCAGACCGGTACCCGGGGATGTCTGCAACCGTGATTTCCAGCGACTTTTTTTCTTGGGCAAGCGATCGTAAGCCTGCAAAGATCGCTTTCTGCAAACTCTCAGTGTTGATATCGTAAAGCCATGAAGCCCGCGCATGATAGACGGTGGGGAAGCGCTCTAGTGTTCCAAGCCAGGGATCGTCATCGGGACTTTGGTTCAAGACCTGAGGCCGCCAATGTCACGAGGGTTACTGTGAGGCTATTCACAATTAACCGTTCTATCCAGACAAGGATCGCTGAACTTGGTGTCCTCGAAAAATTGGTCGACTTCCTAGCTGCCGGGACCTGTCAGGGCATCGACCAAGAATAGAACCGGATCGCTATTCGCACAGATAAACGAACGAGGTTCCGGGCCCCCGAGGTTCGTGATGGCGTAGTCAAGCCCCACTGTACCATCGTAACCGTCTAGATTCGTAATGGAAGCGTTACCTGACATACCTGGTCATCGTTCACTGCAGTGCTGACGATGACGAAGTCCTGGGCTCCAACTGCAGAAAATGTAACATTGCATATCGTGAAACCCTGAGAATTGACATAACAAATTGAGCTGGAGGCAGCCTCTTCTAGAGGAAGCCGTGGTGAAGGGTCCCAAGGATGCCTAGTGTTTGCGCCGCTAACCCCAAAAGCAGCGAATTCTAGTCCACCCGAACCCGACCAGTTTACTGTTATCCTATCTGAGGACAGCGGCGAATTAGCGATCGTGTAGTATTCCCAAATCTCTCGGCTCGGAGTGTAGACCGCCCGCAGAGTCCACGTGTGGCCGTCGCTATCTGAGACCGAAGATATAGTAGCATTACAGGAAAGGAAGGCCACGCATTGGGCCACTAGAACTATCACATCCTCAGGATTAGCTGTAGAGAGAGTAAGGGTACAGGTACCGTTTGACTCACACGCACCAGAGCTGACCTGACCATCCAACGTCATGCTGGGAGGAGTAGCGCCCACTTGGGGAAAGACCAGTATCGCTATCAATGGAAACAGAACTATCGTCGCATGTCTCGTCATGCTTCGAGGACAGGACTAGTGGTCTTTCTTGCTCCAACTATTAAGAATACCTAGATTCCTCTCATCAGAAACTTGAAACTGGATGAAGGGATAATGTAGTGTTGCCGCGATAGGGTCGTTCGCGGTAAGGTAAAAGAGAATCGACCCACCCTCAGTTGCGAAGACGCCCTTGTCAACGGAAAGTGAAGATCTTGAGTTCCGCGATATACTGAAGCATCTCGATCGGGAATCAGCCCATTTCGTCGTACGGCTGGAGACCCATCATTCCGGGAGGCTTGTGACCGTTGTCCAGCCCCACGATCTCATCAGGGACAGCATCGACTTGCCTGGACTAACGCACATGCTGAAGCAGAGCCTTGGAACCAGCGGCGACGTAGAAAACGGTCGCATCATCCTCCACGGAGATCATCGAGATCAAGCTAAGAGCGAACTGGTGAAGTTAGGCGTCTCAGCGGATAATATCGAAATGATCTAGATCCTCACAACGAAGCCTTTACCGGGAGCTCGGGTGAGCGATTGGAATCTTCCAGCCTCTCCAAACACTAACCATTCGAAGAACGAATGTAGCTAGGGCAGCCAAAATCTCGGCTGGCGTTCCAAGAACTCCCGCTTGATTAGCCAGAGTGATTATGATTGCTCCAAGCAGAGAGGCGACCGCGTATACTTCGCTCCTCAGCACCAGAGGTGCTTCCGCCGCGAGTATGTCCCTCAGTGCTCCACCGCCAATACCGGTGAGCATTCCCAGCAACGCGGCTGGGACCGGATTGAGCTGAGCTGCGAGGGCTATGGTGGTGCCCGTGACGGTGAAAATTGCCAGGCCTGCAGCATCGAATGCCGTGACGAAACGGTTCCATTTGACGATTTGGCGAAAATCGAAGAATACTAGGAGTCCTGCAACTCCAGCTGCAGCGAGATATCGCCAGTCAACCAGTGTCGTTGGGGGAACATGTCCGAGTATTATGTCCCGTATTATTCCACCGCCAAGCCCAGTGGCTATCGACAGTACTAAGACTCCGAATAGGTCCATTTTCTTCCGGACCCCGAGTATTCCACCACTCAAGCCGAACGCGAAAGTTCCGACAAGGTTCAGTATCAGCGTCTCGTCCATTTTTTCTCATATCCCTCTGGGGTTATCCAGATACTCAAGAGTATCACATATCATGAACAGTAGTCCTCTGAAACAGGTCTGCGATTCAGTGAGGCCTCTATCTGGATGAGCGAGTTTCCGCGATTGCTACAGTAGCTTATGGACGACTCGGAGGCAAGCGTTCATCACATAGGGAATCTTGCTCTGCGAAAGCATTTTTTTCGCTTCCTCGTTCTCGAGTCCGAGCTGTGCCCAGAACGCGAATGGTCTACCATACTTCTTCCGCATCTCGATAACTTGCTGTGCAACCTGTGGTAGTTCTTCGCTAGGACGGAAGACGTCGACAATATCGACCTTTTTCGCCAGGTCCGGCGGGAGGTCCATGAGGCTCTTGTACGCTTTCTCGCCTAAAATCTCATCAGCAGTCGGATTAACCGGAACGATCATGTACCCATGTTCTTTCATGTATGCGGGTACCGTGTAGGCCTCTTTCTCAGGGTTCTTGGAAGCGCCCACTACAGCAATAACGTCGTATTTCTTCAGAATCTCTCTCGGGGATGTTGTTGTGCTGGGACCGTGGACTTGGGACGTTGTGCTTGCCTCTGCTCTACCCTGTTGTCCCGTGGCTAAAAAGATGCTTCGCGCCGATCGTGCGCTAGCTCTGGGGTCGTATGCTCTTGAACTGTGTATAGAACAGCGTGACGGAGATGACATAGAACACAGTTGCCAGATAGAAGGGAATGTCAAATCTTCCTGTTGCCAGGATCAAACCGCCAATCACTGTGGTTATGCTATTGGGAATTCTCCAGACGACCGTGTTGATGGAGCTCGCTAGTCCTCTCTCTTCTTGGGACATGATGCCCATCAGATAGGAGTCGCCCAATGGTCCTGCCATGTTCATCAGTGCCGCTCGAATGATGTAGAGACCGCCGGCCAGTCTGACGTCTGGGACGAGCGCTAGGCTCAGCATGAAGACTGTTGAGAATCCTTGCGTAGCGACGATTGCCTTGACTAATCCGAACCGGCCGGAGATTCTAGGACTCGCTACAGCAGCGAGCGCTATCGTTAGATTGGACAACGAGAGTAGGGGTCCGCTGAACGTGTCTGGGGTTCCGAACTTGAGGAAGAGCCAGGTTGGAATCAGGGGAATGATGAATCCAGCTCCAAGTCCGATAAGACTGTTTATCCCGGAGAACTTGAGGAGGGTCGGGAAGTTCTTGCCTCTTATCAGTTTTTTCGGGTTCGGTGTTTCTTTGTAGCCCTTGAGGATACGAAACAGCCAGACCGGCGTTATGGCTGAGACCAGGCCCATCAACACAAGTAGGTCTTGATGTATGATGATGGAGCTGAGTCCTGTCAGAGATTGGAGCGTCGGAATCAGTGTTGGCAAGAGGAACCCGAACGCTATGGATCCGTTACCAATGATGAATGAGAGAGAGAAAGATGCATCTCGGTTCTCCAGGCTCGTCTGGTCAGCGATTATCGCGTTCCATGTTGAAAGCGCGGCGGACTCAGCTATTCCAAGAATGATGGCTGCGAGGATCAGGACGGCTAGATTTATCGTGAGGGCGATTAGAATGATGGGAATAGGAACCAGAGAGGTCCCGATCAGGAGTAGTTTCTTTCGACCTCTTCTGTCGGAGAGTATTCCAAGGGGTATTGAGAGGAGAACCATTGCTCCCTCCAGCCCGAGGAGAAGTCCTACGACTCCCGCATTGATCCCTAGTTCGGGGAAAAATGCAGTTAGGTAGACGAGGAGGTATCCTATCGCGACATTGTTGAAGACAAGGGCGACGATGAGCCACTTTAGTTTTCCAGGAATTTTGGAGAAGAATCCTCGTTTCTCTTGGACTTCGGGATTCATCTCGGCTCTCCGGCAGCGGTCGGCATGAATCGGGGTTATTTAATCGGAGCCGGGCTAACGTGTTCAGAATTCAGAGTTCGTGGGCTGTGAGCTTGCTCCTTCAAAAAGAGTTGTGACAGCGTAGCGGAACCAAGAGCTGCCGCAAGAGCGAAGAGAATGACTGACTGGAGCTGAGTTGCGTCTGCGATTACTCCTCCGATCAAGGGTCCTAGGCCGCCTCCGAGACTAATCGCTGACTCAAGGATACCCAATCCCTTTCCCCGGTCAGCGATCGAAGTGTAGTCTGACATCAATGCTGCAGCCGATGCCTGGATCAACGGATAGACCGGGAGAGTCCACAAAATGGTCACCACAACGGTGTTTGTGACAAAGTAGATCGTCGCAAAATAGATCCCATACCCAACTGTTCCTAAGAGAAACATAGGCTTCCTGCCAATCCTGTCATCCAACGGACCGACAATCCGAAATGCAATCGCCCCGAAGACGGTCGTCGCGGTCGCGGCAAGACCCGCCATTAACCTGGACCCGCTGAGGGAATCGACCAGGTAGATTGTGAAGAAACTGTTGAAGGAGGAGGATGAGATGAGCGCGAGGATTGATACGCCGCAGAGGATCAGCACATTTCGTTGCTTGAGAAGACTCCAATATCCCTCTGGGCGGATCGCAGTCTTCGCGATGGTAAGCCCTTGCTTGGTTAGGAACGAAACGACTAGGATTCCTACATAGCCAAAAAGTGCTCCCAAGACATAGAGGTAGACCGGGTCTAGGAACTGGAATAGTACTCCTCCGATGAGGGTTGCTGATGCATAGCCTAGTGAGGCTGCTGTCCAGAATTCTCCGATAGCTCGCCCGTATTGGGCGGTTTTGTCGGTCGCCAGTGCGGCGAATATGGGGATGAAGCTTGAGGAGAAGAGGCCCATTAGTGCAACCACGAACACGAACTGTGCAGGGTCTCGTAGAAACGGGAAGAGAGTGAATCCGACAGCTTGGACTAGGAACGACAGGACGAGAATCCTCGTCCCCTTTCCGGTCCTGTCGAGAATACCTCCCCAGACAGGGGAGAGGACGATGGTCTCGATCGCGGGAAGAAAGGAGACCAAGGAAATTAGCGAGAAGGATGCTCCGAGTGAGCGAAGCTGGATTGGTAAAAAGGCCCAGATTATTCCGGTCGGGCCGAAGGCGAGAGCGGTCGATAATTTAACAGCGATTCGTTGGTCCGTAACGACTCGCCCACGAGATAGTGCAGAAACCTAAGAGGCTATTTTGAGGGTGTCGTCTGGATGAGACGTCTGATCTCTTCGCTTATCCTGCGACGCTCATTATCATCCTTCGCCATCATCCATTCTAGCTTGAGCTTGAACACACGATCCTCAATGCTAACGTTCTCCTTCTGCACTGTGTTTACCATGCTTGTCGACGCCATCGTACGGTATCATGCTCATTCGCGATCGTGGGAATATAACAAGTTCTGAACCCATAACCAGACTATAGGCCCACGAGTCCCCCAATCACAAACCCGACAATCGCCAAGAGACCAAATGCTAGGTGCAGAATTATCGTGTTAGCATTAGCAGGTATTATCGCGTGCGGATCCTTGTAGTTAGCCCGCAATATCCTGACCGCTTTCAGCGCAAACGGGAGACTGAACAGGGCGATGAGCGTTGTATAGCTCGTGATTGGGAATGATCCGAAGATCTTCAGAACTGCATAAAGGAGAACTAGAAAGTAGGATGTTGCCAATAATCCAACGTAGACCGCGACTGACCGGAGGTAGCCTAGCCTCAAAACCAGAGTCTTCTTTCCGACCGCCTTGTCCGCGTCCATGTCGGGAAACTCGTTGATCCACAACACCGCTGCAATAAGCAGCCCGACCGGGATTGACGCAAGTAGCGGGACCGTCGCGGATGCGAGGGATCCGGTTTGAACGTAGAATGCGCCCAAAGTCATAACAGGTCCGAAATTCAGTCCGACAAGAAACTCTCCAACTCCACGGTAAGCCAGTTTGAAAGGAGGCCCTACGTAGAAGTAGGTGGACACGACACCTATCAGTCCGAACCAGAATAACTGGTACAATCCGAGGGCGAAAATGAAGTAGAATCCTATGAGGGACCCGAGTATCAGACAAGAAGTTGAAACGATCAAATGGGTTGATGGTTTGATCAGGTCGGCTGTCAGTATTCGTCCGCCGCCGGCGAATGGGTTCTGGTGTCTGACTTGGAGATCGTTTCCGCTCCTGAAATCAAAATAGTCGTTGAACATGTTACTAGCGATCTGTATTAGACTGGCACCCAGCAACGTCAATAGGAAAGTGGGCCAGGAGAATTTGCCTGCTATCTCCCAGGCAACGACGCCGCCGAGTATGACGGGCACGAAGGTCGCCTGTAAGAATGGGACCCGCATCGCCTTGAGCCATAATCCGATGAAGGGCGGCTTTTTCGCATCGACACCAGGGTTAGATGACATCTTTAGGCGATCTCTCTAGTTCGAAAAAATCGACTCGCCGGAGATGATATAAGGCTAATTCCCCGAGTTTATTGAGTTGAGAGGCAAAAGGCTAAAGCGTGTTCACACGTCCACGATAGACTCCTAACGTCGTGAAGAATTTGGCCGAAAACTGGGACGTAGTAGTTGTTGGCGCCGGCATAGCGGGCTGTATGACAGCGGGCACAACAGCCCTGAAGGGCAACGGAAACGTAAGCGTTCTACTAATGGACAGAAACCCGCCCACAGAAGCGGGAAAGAAAACAGTTCTAGGATGGGTATGCGGCGACGCAGTCGGCGAGCATCATATCAAGTACATTCACGAGCGCATCGGGACGACCTACGGGAAGCCCGAGATGGAGAACCGGGTAACGGCGGTCTACGTCTACTCCCCCGACATGAAAGTCAGAGTCCCATTCGAAGGCCCTGGATATGTTCTAGACAGGCCCAAATTCGCAAAACGTCTACTCGACGATGCTCTGAAAGACGGGGTTGAATTTCGTGGCAATGTCCAGGCAACCGAACTAATCCAAGATAACGGAACAATTGTCGGGTTGCATGGCCAAACAGTCGGACCCGGGGTAAACCAACCGTTCGAAATTCGATCCAAACTCATCATAGATACCTCCGGAATGTCCACTAAGCTTCGTCGGAATCTTCCGATTCCTAGTCATATTGAGAAAGAGATCAATAAGGACGATGTAGAGCCAACGGCGCGTCTGAACGCGAAACTCCGGGACGGCGTTGAAGTTGAACCGTTCCACTGCGACATCTATCTCGACGCAGAAAAAGCCCCTGGTGGCTATCTCTGGCTCTTTCCAAAATCCGAAGACAAAGTCAACATTGGCCTAGGAATCCAGCAGAAAAGAAGTCCAAAGCCTCTCAGCGCA
>VBAY01000064.1 GCA_005883085.1 Candidatus Bathyarchaeota archaeon | reverse complement strand
ATCTCCTGAACATTCTGGTCAAGCTTCATCAGGTCGGCGGCGCGCTGGAACTGTTCTACAGCAATGTCGTACTGGGGTTTCTGCATTCCGAGGCTTGATGGGGCGGCTTCGTGCTTAGAGGTTGTCTCAAGCAATCAATATGCCTTCGAATCGAACCAGCGGCGAGAAACTTCCCATTTAGACCTTTCTTCAGAATTCAGGGAAAAACCTAGTTCCAGTTTTTTCTTGAGCAAAAAGTACGGTGGGACCGCGGACAAGGCTTTTTATAAAGAACCGGGGAGTTTGCTCTCTCCGTTTCAAGAAAGGAGTATGAACTAAGACAATGTCCGCAAAGCCCCATCTGAACCTGATAGTGATGGGCCATGTCGACCATGGAAAAAGTACGCTGACAGGTCACTTGCTTTTCGACGCAGGATACATTGACCAGAAGACGATCGAGCAGTACGCGAAAGAATCTGAGAAGACAGGAGCAGGTGATACTTTCAAGTACGCCTGGGTCCTAGACACGATCAAGGAAGAGAGAGAAAGAGGAGTCACCATCGATCTCTCTTTCCAAAAGTTTGAGACACCGAAGAATTTCTACACGATCATCGACGCGCCCGGACACCGGGACTTCATCAAGAACATGATCACCGGTGCCAGCCAAGCCGACGTCGCAATTCTTGTCGTCTCGGGTAAGAAGGGCGAATTCGAAGTCGCCGTTGGTCCCGGCGGTCAAGCGAGAGAACACGCCTACCTAGCAAGAACTCTCGGAGTGAAGAACTTGGTCGTCGCTATCAACAAAATGGACGACCAGACTGTCAAGTATTCCGAGGAACGCTACAAGGAATGCCGGAAAGAGTTGGAAGGATTGCTCAAGACCGTGGGCTTTGACGTTTCAAAGGTCCCGTTCGTCCCAACCAGTGGATGGCTGGGCGATAACCTATCGAAAAAAAGCACCAACACGCCTTGGTACAAGGGGGTTACGGTGTTCGATGCGCTCAACGATTTCATCCCACCACCAAAGCCCTTGGACAAGCCTCTTCGCGTTCCGATTCAGGACGTGTACACGATCACTGGTGTTGGAACTGTCCCGGTGGGACGTGTCGAGACAGGTGTTGTGAAGGATGGTGACAAGGTCATCTTCAATCCCTCAGGGAAGCTCGGCGAGGTAAAATCGATCGAGACCCATCACGTTCGGATGACGAAGGCTGAGCCTGGAGACAACATCGGCTTCAACATCCGAGGCGTTGCAAAGAACGAGATCGGACGGGGAGAGGTCATGGGCCACACCGACAAGCCGCCGACGATCGCCAAAGAGTTCATCGGACAGATCATAATCATCTACCACCCGACAGCCATTGCCGCAGGATACACGCCAGTGTTGCACGCGCATACCGCGACGGTCGGTGTGACGTTCGAGGAACTTATCAAGAAGATCGACCCACGGACAGGCCAGGTTGTCGAGGAGAAGCCTAGCTTCCTCAAGGTCGGGGATAGCGCCCTAGTTAAGATGAAGCCCTTGCACAACATGGTCTTGGAGGCGTTCTCTGACATTCCTGAGCTTGGAAGGTTTGCCATCAGGGACATGGGCAGCACCGTCGGCGTCGGTGTGGTCAAAGAGATCCTTACAAAAGGCTAGTTCAACACCGCATTAACTGTCCAAGGATAACATAGGACCCAACAGTGTCTGTGCATTCTTCTTTCCTGTTCGAATCATCCTGAATGTTGTTCGATATTCAAGGAGCATATGACTTCAGGGTCTGGGTTTTCACCTAGAGTTTACACCAAGGTTTTTAACCGCACCGGACCCGCGCTAACTCTTCGCTACAATGAAGGTATCTTGGGTTGGTTTCCAAAGCTAGAATTCGTTTGTCCAGCACGGACCCCCAGGACATCAACACCATCTGCACCGAGATCAGAGACATAGCGGATAAGACGGGTGTGAAGCTGAAAGGGCCAATTCCTCTCCCGACTAAGAAGCTAATCGTCCCATCAAGAAAATCTCCGGCGGGACAAGGAACTCATACTTTCGATAAGTGGGAGATGAGAATTCACAAACGCCTAATTGATGTTGACCCGAACGAACGATTCTTGAAGAGATTAATGAGAATAAGAGCACCGGACGACGTTTTCATCGAAATAGAGCTTCTGTAAGACTCTACCTTTTCGCCCGTTCTCCAAATTTTGCACTCGGCCTCTTCCTCGGTCGTCTCACAAAAATGATGAGGCTACCAAGCATTATCATCGACACAGATCCGACGGCGAGGTACGAGATTGACGAGTCGACGACATTAACTCTCATGAATACGTTGAGGCTCACTTTTGAGTTGAAAGCGGTCAACGCCACGTACCGCCGCCCTAACGTAGCGTTCCAAGCCGCAAAAATCATAATGCTGGTCGAGTACGGATTTTCTCCGGGAACAACATCCGATTGGGAAGAGCTGTAAATTTGTGGAGGATTGAAAGGCGGCGCGTCTTGGGTCACTTCGGAGGAATTGAGGGAGAATTTTTCTTGGCTTGCCGAGCTAACGGTTATCGGTACTCGCTGATAGCTGCCTCGCTGAACAGTTAACTCGGATATGCCACTACTGAGGCCAGCGACTACTGGTATACTGGAGTTGACGTAACCTATTTGGCCGAGACCTAAGGCGACAAACCATACGAGATTCTTAGGGCCGGGCATCGCCCACCATGTGTATGGGGCATTACTTCCTGGAACCGAATACTCGGTAAGAACGCCGGTAGATGGGTCATAACGCGCAATCCGTCCGGCAATGTGTTCCGAGAACCATATCATGTTTTTGGCATCGAGAAAGATGGCGTTGGGAAGACCGGAAATGCAGTTATCTAAACAGTAACCGATTGGAAACACCTTCCATGTTGAAGCTTGAGGGTCGAAGACTCCAAACTGGTTGCTACCATGATCAGTAAACCAGACATTACCAGATGGATCAACTGCCACTTGAACAGGTGCTGCTAGACTAATCGATGCTGGAGGAGAAAACTCGCTGAAGACCGATGGGACCCCCGGAACAAGACGTCCAATCTTCTTAGAGCCAGCTTCAGCAAACCATATCGTGTTTCCCGGGGCTACGGTAATGCCCTGAATGATTGCTCCACTGGTTGGAACGGTATAGGTTTGATTTGTATGGCTAACAGGGTCGTATACCGCGATGCTGCTCGTTCCTGACGAACTAGCCATCGAAATCCATATTCGACCCTGAGGATCGCGAGTCAGGTATTGTATGCTCTCGTTTGGAAAAGTAATCGCTTTCGTCTCCTTCACCTGAGTCGAGTCATAGAATGAGAGTGTCGAGTTTTCGGTAAACCAAAGCCTGCCTGAAGGATCTGCAAGATCGGCCACAATCGAGCTAACTATGACATTTGTCAGATTCAGAACTGCTTTAGAAGTTCCGTCGATGAAGAACTGTCTGATCTGTGATCCCGTAGGGTTCGGAGGGGTGGATACACCTGCAACCCATATTGTCGTGTCTGTTGGATAGATGATGAAAGGGCTAGTAGTCGAACCCAGGACCTTTGGCAGAAGGGTAACGTATTCTTGAGGGCTGGTCTGAATCGCGAACGTTGAGTCGACAGTAAGCGGAGGCATACTCGGAATTCCACTCCATGAAAGTAGAATTGTCAGGATAAGGATCGGCGCGATCGTGTATGATACATGCAAGGTAGGATCTCAACTACGATGCTTAGGTTACGGTCAAGAGACCGTTCAGCATTAGGTTGTGGACCGAGCATGGAATAGTGCAATACAGCTTGAACTGTCCAGCCTTTATAGCTTGAAACTCTAGTTTCAGGTGTGCTCCTCCTACTAGTTCTAAACCTGCGTTGGAGTAATAAGCGACAGCGAAGCCGTGAGATTCCGTGGCATTATTGATCACGTTGAAAACGACATGATCACAGCGTTGAACGGTAACAATGGGCCAAGGCCCTGTCTGATACTGACTCATGTTGTAACCAGTTGAGTCTGCAATGATCGTGAATGAGCGGATCGCTCCAGTCACCCCTGAGCAAGGAGACGGGGGAGGTGTGAACACGACAGCGAGGACTCCTCCAGTTGCTAGAGCCGCGGCTACAAGAGCAACGATTATGATCTCACTGGTTCTCAATAATACCACGAGGTCCAATCCTGATATATGGAGTCCTAGGAATTACGGGGGACTCGGTAATAGAGCCATCGACAATACCTTCAGAGCTTAGGCCCAGCTCGAAAGCAATATCGATCTGCCAGGCCGGCCAAGATACTTCACTTGGTTCCCTTCTATGGGTTTATTGCTCGCTGGAGCGTAGGTGATACTCGAAAACCGGGCCGGCCTACCCGTAAGTTATTACGATATTGTCTTCCACACAAGGTTGATTCTGTGCGACGGAGCATAGACCAACGCCCCCGGTTCCCCCCGTGGGCGCAGCGTTCCGTGGAAACGTGTGATCTTGAAAGTTCAATATGAAGTACGCCAGGTTCATTATGGGTATGGATAGGCTGTGCACAACCAGAATCATACGTGTTCAACGGCACCGGCACGTTAGCCCCGTTTATCGTAATCGTCAAGTTGGGATGCGAGTGGTAGATGCCTCCGAGGACGCAATGACTCAGATAATCCGGAAGCGGTACCACGTTCGGCGGTGGGCGCAAGAAGATAACGGCCGCCACGACTATCGCAATCAGAATCACCGCGATAGTAACGGAAGTAATCGCTCTCTGACGTCGTTTTCTCTTGACGTCTCCTAGAATCTTCTGCTTGCGGGTCTGGGTCTGAGACATCGAGAGCGTCCTGCTTAGGGCGGGAATTGAATCCGAGCAATAATATCTTTGGGGCGACTCCGAAGTGAGATGGGCGATTGAGACCCTTTGGCAACCAGTCGGGACGATGATGATGCGCCTTAAGGCATATTTGAGAAGGATAACGAGTGGCTTCCGAGCGGGGGTACCAGAGTCAGGTCAAACATCTGACCAAATGGGCGGGTCGCGCCTAGCACGCGCGCGCTACACTCAAGACCCAATACGGCAAAGGCATCAGAATGATTGATGCCCTAGCCAAACGCGGGTGTGCTATCCCGTGGCGTAGGCCTTCGTGGGTTCGAATCCCACCCCCCGCACCAGGAACGTTCTCCAGTGCAAAATGGAAGGGTTCTGGGACATGCCATCTTCCTGAAGAAGGAAGGGTACCAAGAGAGTACCATTACTTCGAGGTAATGTTCTACGAGGTCTATCAAGGAGAGCGGACCTTCCAGACCTCGTCGTAGAGAGATTGGAATTCTCCTAGGGCTAAGCATACGGGCCCCTCTGGATTCGCTTCTTCCGTTCAGACCTCCGAGAGAGCAGGGGTGTAGATTTATCAGAAGGAAAGACCATTATTCTTTATCGGCATGAGCCAGAATAGGCCGAGGTCGGAAAAGTCTTACAAGGCTCGCGTTTCACGCCGAAGAAAGAAGTACCTCGTAGCCGGGGTCATACTGCTCTGTTGCGCGCTCGTCGCGAGCATTCCCTTTTGGCTTCCTCGCTTTCTCCCTCAGACTAGTACAATCCCACCTGAGCAGACCCAAGAAATCGATATAGCGCACACCCTGACCAGCACAAACGATACAAACGTAGGGGTTCCCCAGTCTGGATCTGTATTCGTCGACTTCTCCCTAACGATAATGAACTGCGGTTACCAGAGCTTCCAAGTAGGTCCATCCCAGTTCGATCTACTCATCAATGGCGTCAAGTACCCTGCCGCTTTGGACGCAATCTCACGTCTTGCGAAGCCGCTAACACCTCAAGTCCTTTCGAACCAGACGGAGGTCTCTGGCAGCCTCTCGTACGAGGTCCCCGCGAGTCAGGTCGCTGATATCCCGCTAACACCGCTAGTCTACAATGGAGGCACATTCAACATTCAGTGGCGTTCAGACTGGTGACTTTTTCTTCCAGACAATTGAGCAAAACTATCTTATTCGGCGATGGATTCATTCTCTCCTGTCTATCGCTTGGTCTAGTTCGTAGGCTGCCATTATGAGCCCCATGTGACTGAAGGCCTGCGGAAAATTTCCCATCAACTCCAGATTCTCCGGATTAATCTCCTCCGAGTACAAACCCAGATGGTTAGAGTAGGCAATTAGGTCCTTGAAGATCCGTAGGGCCTCCTCGGTACGGCCGATCTTTGCGAGACAGGCCACCAGCCAGAAGCTGCAGACTATGAATGCTCCTTCCTTGTTCTTTCGTCCCCGTCTAAGTCTGTAGCGATAAAGCATCGAATACCGTGCAAGTTCCCTAATGATCGCGTCAACAGTGTTGACAATTCTTTTGTCTCTGGGATCGAGAAATCCCATTAGGGGCATCATTAGATTGGCTGAGTCGAGATCGTCACTTTCATAGTGCATCCGAAATGCTTTCTTCTGGCTTGACCAGCCCTTGTTGAGGACTTCCCGTTTTATCTCTCTCATCGCGGTTCGCCACTCTGGTGTATCCTCGTTATGGTTGGAAGCCTTGGCTATCGCGACTGCTCTATCCAGTCCGGCGTAGCACCAAGCCTTGGTCTCAACATAGTGTCGTTTCTTGCCTCGAATCTCCCAGATTCCGTTTCCAGGCAGCCGCCAGTTCTCAACGATGAAGGTGGCCAGAGGCTTGACGAAACGATAGTACATGTCACGGGTGACTGTTACGCCATGTCTCGTCGAGAAGTAGAGGGCGTCTAGCATGTACGCGTACGCGTCCATCTGGAATTGTTGTGCGGCGGCGTTACCTACCCTCACCGGCTTGTTGCCTCGATAGCCCTCCAGCCGTGACAAGGTTCTCTCTTCATTGACAGGCTGGCCCTGAATGGTATACATCAGGTTAAGATTGAGGTCCAAGGCGGGATCTGTCTCGATCAGCCAGCGAAGATATCTCTCTGCCTCGCTAATGTCGCCAAGGAGACGGAAAGCCCAGAGTGAGTGAGCAGAGTCACGGAGCCAAGAGAAACGGTAGTCCCAGTTCATGCCCTGACCAGAAGCCTCGGGCAGAGACGTTGTGGGAGCAGCGACAATCGCTCCTGTGGGCGAATATATCAAGAGCTTCAAAGTCAACGCGGACCGTATGACTTCCCTGCGCCATCTGCCTTTGTACCGTAGCTTTCGGACCCAGGATTTCCAGAAAATCTCCGTGTATCTCAATTGTTCGGTGCTGTTGTATTCCTCCACCTGACGGGGCTCGGCTTCTCCATAGCTCAGAACGAAGACCTCTCGATCCCCTTGGAACATCTCGAAGTCTCTCGAGAGACCCCCCTTGAGGGGAGGCTTGAGCTTGAGGCTAGATGCGAGGACTATCTCGTCTCGCGGACCCCTGAACGAGGCGTTCCTCCCATCCATCTTTACGACAGGCTGGACGAGCCCGTAGTTGAAGCGCGGCTTGAGGTTTAGCCGAAGCTTCATTCTTCCTTTGACACAGTACAAGATTCTATGAATCTCTGGCGGGGTGGCCCATGCTTCTCGAGAATTGGAGCAGGGCATGAAATCTGTAGCGACGACTCTCGAACCGTTGACATCGAACTCGGTGGCTAGAATGTTGGTATTTTTCACATAGCTCTGAGAGGCTTGGCCTTTCTTGACAGGCGCGAGGGACCAGCTGCCTCCAATGCGTCTGTCGAGTATAGCCGCAAATACACTGGGCGAGTCGAATCTTGGCATACAACACCAATCAATCGATCCATCATAGCCCACAAGTGCCACGGTCCTCGTATTACCAATCGCCCCGTAGGCTCCGATCTGCTTGTATTCGGTTTGGACTGGAATCGGGAATCCTGTCAAGCGTCTTCAGCCTTTAGCTCGCGCGACAGACCCGTCAAAAATTTCGGTTCCCATTCGTTCATACATCCTAGCCTAGCGGTCAAGACGCGGTTCAAACGACCCGATTCCGTTTTGTCATGGGCTGGGTTGTCGAATCCATCGAGACGTTGGGGGACACCCACTATCTCTACTGTTCCATAGTCAACGACCACAACGTCGTATTAAAAAGCACAGAACGGCTCGAGGTGGGAACCAAAACATCTTTCAGAAGCGAGCGACATGAAGTCTTCAAGAATGACTTGCTGGTTGAACCTTGAGCTCTCCTTCTCTAGGCTCTTGCCTAACTTCTTTCCAGGTAACGATCATTACGGGGACGATTACTCCTATCATGAATGCGAGGACGATCAGATTCCCGAAGTCTAGGGGAATCGCGTCTTGTAGACCAGTTCGGAAGAGTATTCCCGCGATGACGAATATTATTCCACCGTAAAACAAGCTTCGTGCTCCAACTCTTGTGCCGAAGAGCTGAACGCGTTCAGGACCCCATTTCTTGGCGATCTGGAGGACACCACCGAACACCGAACCGATTGCCAATAGCACAGCTAGCGTTCCCAACCCAAAGGCGGCTCCAGGAGCGAACCCCAGGTATGATGCCGGCATCGCTGGAACAGCGACTAAGTAGACGAATGTAGTGAATAGACCCGTGTCGACACCGAATCCTGCGATGAACCCATGGATCACACACCAGCGTGTCGGGACTCGTCTTGAGGCACCCTTCTCGTCATAGTGTGTCCGACCACGAGTTCGCAAGAAATGGGCTAAAGGATGCCAGGATGGCAATCTGTTGGACAGGATTAGATATCCTGCGATTGACATGGCGACCCCGACGGCCAAATAGACCACCGAGTTCAAGCCTTCATCGAAGGCGAGGTAGCTGGCGAGCGCGAAGTAGACGAGTTGAGCCATGATCGCCCGTTGAGCCGTGAAAGCTGAGGCGAAAAATAATCCTGAGAGCATGCCGCCCCGCCCGGTCGCCGAGCCTACAGAATAGCTAAAGGTGATGGGCCACGTGTGTTCGTCAGGGATCACCCCGTGCAGCATTCCAAGCCCTAGCGACCCTAGGAGGAGAACTATCCATTCAGGGATGAAAGCGGTCACGGTGGTCGAGACTTGAGATGGGAATTATTAAGTATTTTCCAGAATTTAATAAGACTGATATAAGTGAGAAGTTGAAGGTTATTAACAGTGCGAGGACGAGCAGATGCCAATCGTTAGCGTCTCCCTTCCTGACGAACTAATCGAGTCGATGACTGCGATCCAGGAATCCCAAGGATACGCCGGAAGATCCGATATAGTCAGAGCCGCAATACGCCTCCTGCTTTCCGACTCCAGAGAGAAAGCGTCACTCGCCGGCCGAGTAGCTGCAATTCTTGTAGTTACACACGATGAGTCAAATGAAGAGCCAATCACTCGATTGAAGCATGCCTACGATGACATTGTGCGAACTCACATTCACAACAAGATGGGCCAAAACAACTGCTTCGAACTTTTTCTCCTAGAGGGGGAAGGGAGGAAAGTCGCTTCAATGACTAGTGCTTTCCAGAAAGAGAAGAAGCTAAAAACCGTCAGGCTCCTCGTGGTCCGATAGGCTTGACAAAGTTCAGAGGTAGACAGAGAAATTAGCGCCTCAGTTCGGATAGGCTTGAAACCCGACACCTCCATCGAACTCACGCCGCTCTGAGTCGACGCGAGAATCGCGATAGCGGTCTAATTCTAGCCTGAATGGAATAGAGCCGCGAAATAGATGACTAGAACACCAAGGGCAATCAAGAAGGCCATCTTGATCGACTCCTTCGAGCTTGTTGGTTGCGTATTGTCATACAAGGGTCCGGCGAGTCTTACAGCAGCGTAGATTGATGCTCCGGTCCCAAGCGCGTAGAAATAGGTGGTGTTGTACGTCAAGTAATAGCCGCTGGCAGCGCCAACTAGCGAGGGAATCGCGAACGTGATAGTCAGCAGGAGAAGATCCTTAAGGCGGCCTGCACTGCTCTTACCTTGCTCCGTGGAGTATATGCAATAGCATGCACCTATCATCATTGGTTCAAGCGCTTTGTGCAATACGTATGATACCACGGCGTTCACCCCTCCCCCGGTAGGCCCGGCGAACGAGTCAAGCAAGTTTGCACTAGTCGTCTGGGAGGCCAGGGCGCCGAAGGCCGCGCCCTCGCCCAGTCCATGAATCCCAACCGATACGGCTACTAGCAGAGGTATCGCCAGTCCGTACTTTCCATTCGCCAACAGAGGAGAGAAAACGTTCCTATTGCGATCAAATGAAAAGAACACAATCAGGCCTAGGACGAAGAGTCCAACCGTTCCAATCTGAACCAAGCTCGCTGAGAACGCATCAATTACATCAAGACTTGCTGCGCCCCGTATGGTGTCGACGAAAAACCAAAGAAAGATGCCCAGTGAAAAGGCGGCTAGGTGCTTCGCCTTCAAGACATTTCCCGCCAACACTATGATGAACAGCCCAACAAAAGCTGGAATGAGAGTTGCGGCGGTCCACGGAAGCAAGCTGTCTATGAATCCTATCATGGCTAGCTTGCATGATAGCCGAGTTGAAATTAAAGGGGCTTGTGGCTCAAACCGCAAACTTTCAAAATGCTCAATGCCAACGATGGTGGACGCGTGTTTGAGCGCGTAATTTCTGTCATTACTCGGTTGAACCATTTCAGTGCTCGTAGGTATTTTTTCTGAAGGTCTTTCTTGTCGCTTACGAAACAGAGACTTTCCAGCCTCTTGACGATTTCTGGAGGTAACTCGTATTGAACTGCAGGTTAGCCTTAGGCGGCTAAAGCTTCGCGTACCAGATGTAGCAGATTGTTCCGAGCAATGCAAAGGCCAGCGAGGGTCCTGCAAGGATCGAAATCGATCCTAGAGAATCGCCTGCGGGAACTTGTGCAAATGAAATTGGCGATAGTTGCCGGAATGCCTGTATAGCCCATGTCATGGGGTTTGAAGATACAATCGGGGCCAGAATGCTTGGAAACACACTTACGGAATAGAACAAGGTGCTGAGAAACGACAGGTACAGCTGGATCACGCTCCGGATTGTGACCCACATTTCTATGCTTGAAGAGAACGCGGAAACAGCCATGGAAAGGCCGACTATTCCCAGAGAAAAGAGGCCTACTGTCAGGTAGGCGACTAAGACTTTGGAAGTGAAGAGTATTCCGTAGAGGTAGCATATGACGAGCGTCCCCGGGAAGGTTGCGATTACGCTCCTGACAACTCCGCCGAGAACCCTTGAGAAGGCGAGAACTGGCCTCTGCACCGGAAGAGTCAGGAGGTATGAGGTCAGGTCTTTGATGTACTTTTCCCGCCAGACATCTCTGCCTGACTGGAAGGCGGCGACCATGGCCGTTATGAGATTCGAACCCGGTGCGATGAAGAGAAAATAGTTCGCGCCTTGGCCTGTAACCAGTCGACCGAAGGTTGCAGCCGTCACAAACAGGTCGATCGCAAAGTTTGCGAACATTATGGCGACGAGGAACGCGTCGGAGAAGAGGACCCGTACATCTCTCTCAATGATTAACGGGATTAGACGCGTGCTCATGAATAGATTCCTCCCTCAAGACGGCGGAAATAAAACGCGGCCCCCAAGCCTAGGAAAATGACAACGAACGCGACAAGGCCCGCAATCGCAGGCAGGTCGAGACTGAACCCTACCAGAGATGCACGTGCACTATCAGCAGCAAACGAAACTGGCGAGAACGGCGCGAAAATCGAAACATAGAGCGGCATGAAAGCGATCGGGTAGAGTGCAGTGCTTCCCCGTGAGACCGCGAGTTCAAGAAGAGCGAGAACTACATCGAATCTGTTGGCGCTCTTCACGCTCACAGCGACAGTTATCGACATACCTGTAACGCCGAAGGCCAAGAGGAAGAGCGAGAGTAGAGCCGAGATGATCGAGAGTGGTTGTGCGAATCCCTCGATGAAGGCGACTACGAGGAACATTGGAATGATGTAGATTATTGCTCTCAGTGCTCCTCCTAGTGCTCGACCGATGATGAACTGTCGTCTTGAGATCGGGAGGGTGAGCAGGTAATCGAGTACTCCCTCTTCGGCCTCTTCGAAGATATCGTAGCCGATGACGAAGGATATGGAGGCAATCGTTGCCACGACGCTTCCAACCGCGTAGTATTGGAAGAAGTTGAGGCCTGGAACGTGGATCAATCCGCTTATGAGGTACGCGAAGACGAAAAGTTGGATGACGAATGCCAGGCCTCGAGTGATGATTATCCAGGGCGTCCTGAAAAGGACCGACACGTCTCGCAGAGCCATCTGAAATACGAGACGAGTCGACGATTCCTTAGCTAAGGGCGGGCTACTCAAGTCGCTGGCCAGTGTAGGTAAGGAAGACATCTTCCAGACTAACCTCCTTCAGCCGGACACTTTCGATCTTGAACCCTTGACTGCTTAGTGTGTCAACTATCTTGGGAAGAAGAAGCGTACCCGAATTGAGGAAGACCATGATCTTGTTGTCTTGTTGCTTTACATCGTGGACCTCTGGGAATTCTCTCAATAGATCAGGCTTGAATTCGGAGCCGTCGTTCAGTGTGAGCTCTAGCACCTCGCCGCCCTTTACAGTACCCTTCAGCTGCTCCGGGGTCTCGCTCGCGACTAGCTTGCCCTTGTTGACAATGGCGACTCTCTCGGATAGGCGTTCAGCTTCGTCCATCATGTTGGTTGCCACGATGACAGTTGATCCGTCATCTCTTAGCTGGCGTATCATCTTCCAGACCAACAACCTGCTGGGAACGTCTAAGAACGCTGTGGGCTCGTCGAACACGGCTATGCTCGGACGTTGAACCAGAATCTTAGCGTCCTCAACCTTCTTCTTCATACCCCCACTCATCAACCAGGTCCGTTTCTTGCGCGCCTCCCAAAGATCGAGAGATTTCAGAACATCCTCAACTCTCCGTCGACGCTCGACCTTATCGAACATCGTAGTCATTTTGAGATGCCAGTTCAACACATCAGACGCGCTAAGAATGCCATCAACCCGCGGGTCCTGGAACGCGATTCCAATGAGTTTCCTAACCTCGTTAGGCTGCTTCACAACATCGTATCCGTTCACAGAGATTGTACCGCTAGTTGGACGATAGACCGTTCCCATCATAAGCATCAAAGTAGTCTTTCCAGCACCATTCGGACCAAGAAGCCCCAGAATCTCCCCATCCTTGATGGTAATCGAGAAATCCTTGACAGCATCAAGACTACCGAAACGCTTTCCAGCGTTATCGAATCTTATCATGGACAACCAATCCTAGATTGCAAGCGCGCAGGAACACCAGCAAGTAGTTTGTCAAGGGATCAGAGAGAGGCCGGATAAAAACCCGCGACAGCTCAATACATGCTTTTTGAGGAGGTCCAAGGAAAGCTCAACCAACATGGACTTTACGAGAACTGTACTAGCACGTAGAATGATCCGGGCCTTCAAACCAAACCCCGTACCCCGAGAGAAGCTTAAGCGAATTCTCTCACTCGCCCAGCACTATCCTAGTGCCGGCTACAGCCAAGAGGTCACTTACGTAGTCATCACCAACAAAGAAAAACGCGAGAAGGTGAGGAAGCTAAGAGATCTAAGAAGCGACGCACCGGTCCTATTGATTCCATGCGTCAGCGAGAAGATCGTTCACGACCGTTACCGTGAACCGGACAAGATCCGCTCGGGTGGAAAGGAGATCGACTGGCCAATCCCGTTCTGGTACTTCGATGTTGGTTGCAGTTGCATGCTAATATTCTTAGCAGCTGTAAACGAGGGATTGGCCGCTTCGTTTGCGGGTAGCGTTGGGATCTTCAATCCAGGCCTTCTGAGAAAGGAGCTAGGTATTCCCGAACACTACGAGCCCGTAGGGGTCCTTTCTCTAGGCTATCCAGACCTCGGCAAAGATATTCTGTCCCCCTCGTTGAAACGTGGTAGGCGATCCCTGAAGGATTTCATCCATCGTGAAGAATGGTAAAATCGAGCCGAATTGTCGACGAGCTAATCGGTTCAGATAGAGCTTGAGATCCTGGCTAGGTTGCGAGCGTGGGACGGGCTTGAGCAGAATCGGGAGAACTGGTCGGACCCTTCTCGATAAGGTCGTAATACAACCGTCTGTTCGTCTTTCCCTTGTTCTCCAGCTTGAGCAGCTGGATCTGTCCAATCTCTTTGAGATGGGACACATGTAGCCCTCCGTCGGCTTGACGGTCAATACCTTCGATTTCCACTATTCTAAGCTTCGCCTCCGCTGGTGGTGCGGCCTCTGCGAGCTTTACCATATCCGGCAGCTTCAGCGCCTCCTCCCGGCCTAGAAAGTATGTCTTTACCGGCGCATCCTTTCTTATCAGCTCGTTCGCTTCGGCCACGTATCCCTCGATCTGGCTCCGGTCGAACGATTCCAGATCAAAGTCCATCCTCGACCGATCGACGTCAATCTGGTTTCCCGTTATTCGACAGTTGGCCTTTGAATAGAATAACGAGCTGAGAAGGTGGCCTGCAGTATGCATCTTCATCAGTCGATGTCTCCTCTCCCAGTCAACACGTCCAATCACCTTGTCTCCGGCCTTCAGGGACCCGGGCGCGTCTAGCGTGTGGAGTATTTTGTCGTCAGCTTTTGTTGTCCCTTGGACCTTCGAGCCGTTGAGAGTACCAGTGTCGCAGGGTACACCGCCACCGCGCGGATAAAACAATGTCTGGTCCAGAACAACGTCTTGCCCCTCGACGGCAACTACCTTTGCAACGAATTCCTTGGAATAAGGTTCTTCCCAGAACAATTTCCTCGTAATCGATATTCTCTCCCGGACGACTATCGTGCAGCGGTCGGTCTAAGGATTACCTGCTCCTTCGTATTCTTCGACCGGTTGTAGACCTCCTGGGCCTCCCTCACAGTCACGCCTCCATGAACTATCTCTCGAATCGCCTTCATCATTGGCACCGGGTGCTCCGATTGCCAGATGTTCCGACCCATGTCCACGCCCACAGCTCCCTCTTGGATCGCGTCATGGGCGAGCTGAAACGCATCGAGTTCTGTCTCAAGTTTAGGTCCTCCGGCTACAACCAAAGGCGCTGGACAGCCCTTCACAACTTTTCCGAAATCGTTGCAGAAGTATGTCTTGACAAAATGGGCCCCTATCTCCGCCGCGACTCTGCAAGCCAACGCAAGATAGCGCGCATCACGCTTCTCCAACTCCTTCCCCACCGCAGTAACTGCTAGAACTGGAATCCCATGTTCCTCTCCCTCATTCACCAGCCTGCCAAGGTTCGTCAGTGTCTGATGCTCGTGTGCACTACCGACGAAGATCGATAGGGCCATCGCCGCGACGTTCAACCGGACGGCGTCGCGAACAGATGTCGTAATCGCCTCGTTAGTCAGAGAGTCTCCAATGATGCTAGCCCCGCCTGAAACTCGGAGGACAATCGGCACGTTGGATCCTGGATTAATAGAAGTCCTAAGCACTCCACGGGTGCACATTATCGCGTCAGAATAGACCAGAAGAGGCTCGATCGTTTTCCGAGGCTCCTCCAGCCTGTGGGTGGGACCCATGAAGTATCCGTGGTCCACTGCAAGCATCACTGTTCGACCCGTCTCAGGCTTGATTATTCTTGAAAGCCGGTTTTTCATTCCCCAGTCCATGCTCTCTTCGCTCGAGCGATGTTGCGGCGGCGACGGAATATTACGGTTTCTCCCATTCTGTACAGAACAAAAACTCCAATCTGGGAAGAACTCGCAACGAGTTGTGAAACGTTCAAAGAATCGATATTGAGCGTCAGAAACTCGATACCTGAATGAAGAGTCTGAGGCTACTAAATCCCTATATCGCAACAGGGCGGCGCATCTCGTCACCGAACAGGCTGTTTACGAGAGAGGCTTGTAGATGATCCGACAAGGCTGGCCATACTTCGAAGAATGGCCCTTCCCGGAGAGATGGGTTCACCTAGACGGGCTAGCAATCCACTACGTGGACGAGGGCTCCGGCACCCGCCCGGTTGTAATGGTTCACGGCAACCCAGCCTGGTCTTACATGTGGAGGCGGCTCGTCCCCGCCATCACAGGGTCCGGTCACCGAGCTCTCGCATTCGATCTAATGGGTTTCGGAAAGTCAGACAAGCCAAACCCGGACCTCCACGACTTTCCACACCACGCAAGAATAGTTTCCAGCTACATCGAATCCCTAGGGCTCAGAAACGTAATCATGATCCTGCACGACTGGGGAGGACCCCTCGCAATGCAGTACGTGATACGACACCCGCAAAATGTTGCGGGTCTAGTCATCATGAACACTTTCCTGACATCAGACTATCGTCTCCCTCCTCAGGTGGCTGCGAAAATCACTCCTACAATCATCAAAGAATCATCAATCAATCCCGAGAACATCACGGAGAGTACCATGGAAGCCTATTGGGCGCCTTTCCCGGACGACGAAGCGAAGAAAGCCTACCAAGCCTTCCCTAGAATGTTCCCGGACTCGCCCACGCACCCGAGCTTCAAACCTATGAAGGAGATAGAGCAGGGTCTTCCTCGGCTGAAAATTCCAACCCTGGTGATCTGGGGAACAGGAAAATCAGCTCCGACCTATGCTGAAAGAGTGACCAAGATGATTCCGAATGCAAAGTTGACTCAGGTGAAGGCAGGGCACTTCGTCCCCGAGGACGCGCCTAACGAGGTGGAGAAGCTTGTTCTCGGCTTCTTCTCCGATAATCTTCTCTAACCTACTGTCGATCTCGTAACCACCATCTCGGACGTTGAGAAATAGGTTAAAAGGTTCAACGTAGAACAACCCCGTCGATCCAAAATTGAAGAACGACGCGTTGCCTATAGAAGGAATAGACTATGTTGAGCTCTACGTTGGAAACGCGAAACAGGCCAGCTACTTTTACAAGAACGGTTTCGGCTTCACACCCGTCGCCTATAGTGGTCCTGAGACGGGAGTCAAAGACAAGACCTCCTATCTGATGCAGCAAGGTGATATCAGACTTCTACTAACCTCCTCTCTGGTTCCAGACCATCCGATCTCCAGGTACGTAATCACCCACGGAGACGGTGTAGCCGACGTTGCTATGCGAGTGAAGGATGTTGACTGGACATACAAAGAAGCCCTTCGGCGCGGCGCCAAGGGAATACAAGCTCCTAAAATCCTAAAGGACGATCATGGCACCATCCGAGGCGCCGCAATCGCAGCCTACGGCGATACTGTGCATACGTTCATTGAGCGGCACGATTATCGTGGAATATTCGCCCCAGGATACACACCATTCCCGGGAAAAGAGGAGTCTGTAGGCCTGAAACACGTTGACCATGTGGTCGCCAACGTGGAAGAGGGAAAGATGGATTACTGGGTAGAGTTCTACGGCAACGTCTTCGGGTTCACTCAGCTCATCAGCTTCGACGATAAGGACATCAGCACCGAATACTCGGCCCTCCGCTCCAAGGTCATGCGCAATCCCAGTGGGACGGTTAAGTTTCCGATTAACGAGCCGGCCGCGGGAAAGAGAAAATCGCAGATACAAGAATATCTAGATTACTTCAAGGGCGCTGGAGTTCAACACCTCGCCATCTCCACCGAAGACCTCGTCGGGACAGTCGCAAGATTGGCCGAGCGGGGAATAGAGTTCCTGCGCACACCCGACAGCTACTATGCTGAGCTTCCTAAACGCGTCGGAGGAATCTCGGAGAGGATAGATGATCTAAAACGTCTTGGCATACTGGTGGACAAGGATGAGAAGGGCTACATGCTCCAGATATTCACCAAACCCCTCCAAGACCGGCCAACGTTGTTCTTCGAGCTTATCCAGAGGAAGGGGAGCGAATCGTTTGGAAAAGGCAACTTCAAGGCCCTGTTCCAATCCATAGAAGCGGAACAGGCGAAACGGGGAAACCTCTAGCCTCAGATGAAACTGGTCGCCTACGGCACAAAGAAAACCCCGAAGAAGACTCGTACTGGGCTGCTGTGGGGAGAATGGATACTAGACATCGATCGAGTTGCCAGCACAGCTGAAAGCCTGAAGATTCCAGCTCCACGATCAGTTCGAAGCCTACCCACCGCGGTCACTATCAAACAGATCCTATCCAAGAGCCCGAAAGTCCTAGACGACCTTCAATCTGTATCGTGGCGTATATTCAACAGAATAGCGCCAGAACATGTCCACCGATTCATGACCCGGACTGAAGATGCGGGGCTCAAGGCTCCAGTTCCAGACCCCCCGACCCTGCGAGATTTCTACGCGTTCGAAGAGCATGTTAAGGCCGCCCGCGCCCGACGAGGCCTTCCAATGCCAGCGGAGTGGTATGAGTTTCCCGCCTTCTACTACTCAAACCCTCACGTAATCTATGGTCCAGAAGACAACGTGCCCTACCCATCTTACACTAAGACTCTCGACTACGAGCTTGAGATTGCGTGTGTAATCGGGCGGGGTGGAATTGACATACCGGAATCGGAAGCCGGAGCCCACATCGCAGGCTACACCATTATGAACGATTGGAGCGCGCGGGACGTTCAGGTGAGCGAGATGAAAATCGGCCTGGGCCCGGCTAAGGCAAAGGACTTCGCCACTTCGGTCGGACCATGGCTCGTCACCCCAGATGAGCTACAAGACCGGAAGACCACGCCAGGCAAATTCAATCTCAAGATGACTGCCAAAGTCAACAAGAAACAATTGTCAACGGGAAACATGGACAAGATGCACTGGACCTTTCCACAGATGATCGCACGCGCCTCACAATCGGTTCAGCTCCAACCGGGAGAAGTGCTCGGATCCGGCACCGTCGGAACAGGGTCCCTTCTAGAACTTGGACCAGAGGTGCATCCCTGGCTCAAACCCGGAGACATCGTAGAGCTTGAGATAGAAAGACTTGGAGTGTTGAGAAACAAAGTTATACGCCCCGAGAAAACGTCAGAGTGAGCGAATTGCCCAGTTATTACAGCCTCGGCAAACTTCCCCCCAAGAGGCATACACAGTTCCGGAAGCCTGACGGCTCGTTGTACCAG
>VBAY01000188.1 GCA_005883085.1 Candidatus Bathyarchaeota archaeon | reverse complement strand
TAGGTCTATTCCTATGATCTTCTCTGTTTCTGGCTTACTCATGGTCCCCAATCTCCTCTAGAGGTGCCTTCTCGGATTTAGACTCACGCTCAGCGGAATTCTCAGCTACTTTGACTATGCTGGGTCGCAGGACCTTCCCCCTCAAGGTGTATCCCTGGCGAATCTCTTCCACGATGGTTCCCTCCTCCTTATCTGACACAACTCGAAGCGCCGCGTCATGGAGGTCAGGGTTGAATTTTGACCCTATGCTGTGAATCTTCTCCACGCCCTCTTTCGATAGGATGCTCTGTAACCGTTTGTGGACCATTCCGACTCCCTCCACTATCGTAGGGTCTTCTCCACTTTCCTCTGCCTCTCTGAGAGCGAGTTCCAGCTCGTCGTTGACCACTAGGAGGTCGGATAGGAGGCGTTGGTTTCCGAACTGTCTAATGTCAGACATCTCTTTCTCCACTCTCTTTCTGTAGTTTTCGAAATCCGCCTGAAGGTACTGCAGACGCCGCAGATAGTCCTCCGATTTCGACTTTTCTTTCTCTAGCTCTGCGCAGAGCTCCTTCAAGGTGATTTCAGGTTCTTCGCCATCCAGAGGCTTCTTGGAAGGGGGTTGAGCTCCTACAGTTTCAGTTGCAAGATGTATCTTTTTCTCGCTCACCAAAATCACTCCCCTTCTGACCTCTCCGAATTCCATTAGGCTAAGCTACAATCGATTGGGAGCGTCAGGGAAAAATTAAACCTTCTGACACGCCGACCAAAGCGAGCCGGTTTTTGTCAACTTCCGCGAAAGGACGTCTTGTGTTTCTCCTAAGAGACTGGTTTGGTTACGCTCGATTGATAGCGCACATAGAACGTGATAGAATCCATTCGGAGGATCATGTTTGGGTCTATTGAGTCATCTTACTCATCCAAAAGGCAAGATTTGGATCGCTCTTGACAAGGGGACTTTCCAAGAGGGAGAGCCGGTCGTGGGCAAGATCCATGTGGAAGCAGAAGAGTACATTCCGTCCATCGGATTGAAAGTTGAAGCAAGGGTTGTTGAGAGCTGGAACGAGATGGTGTGGGTCACTCTCCCCAACAACCAGAGGATCCAAGAGAACCAGCGTCGGACCAACAATCTCTACCAACGCGATGTACAAGTCACCGGGGCCACTGATTTCGGAAAAGGCCCAGCCCGAGAATTTCCCTTCAGTGTGGGTATTCCTCCCTGCAGAGCGACGCGGGGTGGATCTTCCGTCCAGAACTTATTGAAGGCGGTCTTGCAGGTCAAAGGAAGACCTGACATGACCAATGAGACTCAAATCGCGTTTGTTCCCGCGGGTGCCTATGGTTCAATGCCAATGAATGTCGGGTATGGCCCGGGACCGATGCCCGCAGGGTATGGACCAAACCCCGGTTATCAGCCAAATCCTGGCTATGGAATGCCACCTATGAACAAGGGCTACCAGGGCTATGGTCAGCCTGGATACGGTGTTCCACCGCCACAACAGCAAGCGCCATCGGTGAAGGTCCGCTGTAAGTACTGTACGGGACTGATGGACGCGAATGCGTCAAATTGTCCTACTTGCGGCGCCCACCAGTAGACGGGTCTTTCCCTCTAGGACGAGGACGATACCAGTAGGACACCAGCGACAATCAGCACAGCGCCTGTTCCTGAGTACATGTTGAAAGGGTCATTGAATATTATCACTGATAGTACGACAGCAACGATTACTTCTATCGGAAGAATGATCGAGGACACCGTAGACGACACGGTTTCTAGCCCTTTCATTAGGAAATAGTAAGCTCCTACCGTCGCAACCACCGCTAGGAATGCAGTGTAGAAGGCCGCTTCCCAGCCTAAGTTGACAGAAGCGCCCTGGTCCAATGGGATGGCTAGGACAAGAAGAACACTTGTGATGAGAATCATACCTCCGGTGACCGCTCGTCCTCCCTTCTGAACGACGAGGTCCTTGGAATAGATGAAAACTAAAGCGATGGTAACTGCCGTTCCAAGTATCAGCACATCGCCGAGAAACTGGGCCAGACCCAATCCAACAATTTGACCCCGTGTAACTACCATACTCGCTCCGAAAAACCCTGACAATACTCCGAGACCCTTCTTCGCACCTATCGTTTCGCTTCCACGAGCCCGAGACAGAACCGGAATCATCAGAGCCGCCGTCCCTATGATCAGAGCTGCATCTGAGGAAGTGGTGAACCTCTGTCCCTGAAACTGCAACACGTATCCGAAAGCGTTGATGAATCCTACAACCCAGATGGGTCTTGTACGGAGAAGGGTCCAGTCAACCCATCCGTTTCGACGAAGAAACAACAGAACCAGAAGAGAGGCTAGTGAAAACCGAAAAGCCACGAATAGGTCTGCGGGAAGAAGATTCAGCCCGAGCTTGATTATCGGCACGCTTGTACCGAACAGTATCCCGGAGAGAACGGTTGCCAAGATTCCAGTTCTGAAGGCCGATTCTTCTCGCCTTTGGATGAGCCGGTCTTGTGCGCTGGCTTTAGAGTATAACTCCGGCTTGAGAAGGCCAAGTGCGTGGAGATTCAGCTAGGCTTATCTTCTGGTAGAACCCTAATTCCCGCACGACATGAGCGCTACAAGTCTCTTGGAGAGGGAAGAAGTCGAGTGCGCTTACTGCAAGGATTCGAAGCCAGCTACAGAGACGACTTGGTTCATGGCTGAACCAGGCGAAAAATCGGTACGGTTGTGCGATTTCTGCTATGAGGAAGCAAGGAAACAACTCCGCCTCCTCCGGATCGTCCGAAACCGAGGAGACTACCCCTTAGAAGCAGCATCTTAACTGAAATAACGACCTCTTCGAAACAGCATACTCGCGCGCTTGCATCAGCGTAGCTTCTGACTGGGGGCCTCGTCCCCTCATTCGCAAAGGGTTATTGCCCTTCACATCCCCAACTTTTGAACACTAAACTTTGCCATCGAACGATAGAGTCGTCGTTCTCGGTTGTGGGATGGGAGGAATGGCAACATCCAGCCTCTTGGCCGCGCGTGCCCCGTCAGCACAGATCACAATCGTGGAACAAAAGAAGAACTTCGAGTTCTCTCCCTCCTTCCCTCTGCTGGCAATGGGTCGCCGCGAACCTGGAAAAGTCCGACGAGCCCTCTCGATCCCGAAAAAACGGAGAATGAAGCTGATCAACGATCGAGTCCGTTCGATCGAGACATCTTCGAAAATGGTCAGGACTGAATCGGGACAGCTCCATTATGATCATCTAGTCATTTCGATGGGAGTCGACTACTCGCCTGGCGAGGTTCCCGGAATGGAGACGTACGCTCACCAGTTTTACGATTTCGACTCGGCGATGAAATTGCGTGATGCGCTAGAAGGTCTCGAAAATGGAAGATTGGTAATCGGAATATCGCGGTTGCCAATCAAGTGTCCTGTCGCACCCTATGGTTTAGCGCTACTCTTGCAAGATCACTTTGCCA
>VBAY01000179.1 GCA_005883085.1 Candidatus Bathyarchaeota archaeon | reverse complement strand
TTCTTCAAACTCGGAAACTAGTTCCTTATTCCCCAAATAAGTGGGGGCTCGTTGTGAGAGGCTTTGAGGTTCAAGGTCTAGAATATTCCCTTTTCCCGTGCTCGCTTTCCCCCCAGCCCTCTCGGTGATGTATCCTATTGGATTTGACTCGAATTGTAGACGGTACTTTCCGTCGGGCGCATCGAGCAATTCTGGATAGGCAAAGAATCCACCACTGCATAGTACCTGATTGTAATCACCGACAAACGATCCCCCATATCGAAACTTCAGTTTCCTCCTCTCTAGCGCGTTCGCAAATTCGCGGACCTTCTCCGTCCACTTGTCCCGCGATCCCCCGATCCCGTAGACTAATCCTTTCTGGGGCAGGCGGTGTGGCTCTCCGTTCGAGATAAATTTGGCAGCTCCGGTGCCCCTCCCCGCTGGAGCGGCAAGATAAACACCGCTCTTTATCCCAACCACCGCTTCAACGTATGGTCCGTAAAGGAAGTAGACTGATGATAAAAGATCGCGGCCTTTGGCTGGCAAGGCTTTATCGTGATAGATTCCGACAATTGTGCCCATGAGGTTGTTCGTCCTGATGTTAGAGGACCCGTCTAGAGGGTCTAGGGCAACAGTGTACTCGCCATGATCGGCATTCATCACTGTCTCCATCTCTTCAGAAGCCACCTGTCTAACCAGACCGCTCCTAAGCAACCTCTTAGTCAGAAGCCCATTAGACCAGACATCAAGTTCCGTCTGTTGTTCTCCGTAAACGTTCACACCTTCAGTCATTCCCAGCGTTCTAGGAATCTCCCGGACAATCCGTAAGCTAAGTTCAGCCAGAAGGTCCACGAGCTTGCTGAGACTCCGGTCTTCAGTCTCGAGAAGCTCGCGAAGTTTCCGTGCCGCCATAGGAGGACCTACTTCTTCACTGCGCTACGACAAGCCGCAACGCCTTATCGACTTCGCGGCCGTTGAATATGATCTCCTTCAGAGCCGACGCCATCTTGAGGGGTTCTTGGTGCTGCCAGACGTTTCGCCCAACCGCGAGACCAGCTGCCCCTGCGTCCATCGCTCCCTTGACCTGGCTGAGAAAGGTTTCGTCAGTCGGAGCCTTAGGTCCGCCCGACATGAAGACTTTGATCAGTCCAGCGGCCTTGACCGCCCAGCTGAACGTTTCCGGTGACCCAGAGTACTTTATCTTGACCGCGTCAGCTCCGACCTCGAGGCCCGCTCTAGCGGCGTAGGAGACGATTTCCGGGCTGGTGTCATTCTTCACAGCCTCACCTCTCGGATAGATCCAGGCGATAGCCGGAATTCCGTCATCGTGAGCTTCTTCCTGAATCTCCCCGAATTCTTGTAGCATCAAACTCTCGTGAGCGCTACCGAGATAGATGGTATAGCCGACACCCTTCGCGCCCAGGCTGACCGCCTCCTCCACGCTACAAACCTGAGTTGAGACCGGCTCACCCTTAGGCAGACTGGTCTTTCCGTTCAGTTTCACGATGAGCGGGATCTTCCCGGTATAGTATTTCTCAGCTATGCCTTTGTGTAGAACAAGTCCGGTGAAGTCTCCCTTTGCTGCGATGTCAAGAATGTAGCTTGGATCGATATTCTTATCGTTAAAATCCGCGGAAGGTCCGTGCTCGAATCCCTGGTCATATGCAAGTAGCATCCCTTTCCCGTCTCGGAGAAAATTGTTCATGTTAGCCTTCAAGGATTTATCCAGCCTCAAAATTCCCGCTTCCCCACTTTAAACTAATCCATGCTCCCAATCTCCGTTCACCCCCCCAGGGAAACCGTTATCGGACAACGGATATGGCGCGGCTCTATGCCAAGGCGCATTGTGATCATCGGATGCGGAGTCTCTGGCACAACTGCAGCGTTTCAAGCGCGAAAAACAGATAGAACCGCAAAGATCGTTCTACTAGGCGACGAAACGCTACCTGAGTACTCTCGGTGTGGCCTCCCCTACGCTTTCAGCCATATAGTGCCAAGCCTTGAAGCACTGATAGGATATGATGAGGCGTTCTATGAACAAATGAACCGGATTGACCTCCGTCTTGGCTTGAAAGCTACGAGGATCAATATAGAGAAGCGAAGCATAGAGGCCACCAGGGCTAAGGACAACTCGACTGAGACTCTAGGTTACGATACGCTGGTTCTTACTACGGGAGCGCGACCTAGCACTGTACCAATCCCAGGGTCCGATCTCAAAGGAGTGTTCACCATCCGTACAATGAATGACGTTGAGAGACTGACCAACCATCTCGTTGAGAACAACGCGAAACGCGTCGCAATAGTGGGAGCGGGACTTACAGGTTCAGAGATGGCTGAAGCACTACTTCAACGTGGCATGGCAGTTCTCGAGGCGGAAATTGTCCCAGAGATTCTACCCGTGATACTCGACCCAGACATGGCCTCGATCATCAGGGCGCGGGCAGAGGAACATGGCGTTGATTATCATTTCAATTCGACTCTCGAGGAGATCGTGGGACGGAATGGCAGGGTTTCTGGAATCCGTATTTCGGGAGAAAATTATCCTGTCGATGCGGTTATTGTCGCCGTGAGGGTGAAGCCAAACACCGAGTTGGCAAAGGAAGCCGGCATTGTTCTTGGGGAGTCAGGCGGAATCAAGACGGACGAGCGGATGGCGACTTCTGCAGCGAACGTGTATGCAGCCGGAGACTGCATAGAGACATACGACCGCATAACCCGTCGGCATGTATTCTTTCAGCTTGCCACAACAGCCGTCAGACAAGCGTTAGTCGCAGGGATCAATGCAGCAGGCGGTAACGCAGAGTATCCTGGGTCGACGGGCGTAACGACTGTCAAACTGTTCGGACTGGAGGTCGCGTCTTTTGGACCGACCACAACAGTTTCGGAAAAATTGGGTATGCACCCGGTATCTGTCAGGGTGACGGGGTCTACTCGACTCCCGTACTACCCTGGTGGTAAGGACCTGACCGTCAAGCTTCTTGCAGATCCTAAGGATGGTCGATTATTAGGGGCTCAGCTCGTAGGTGAGGAAGGTGCCACTTTGAGGGCCAATCTGGCCTCAATGGCCGGGCACTTAGGATTGACGACCGTGGAGAACTAGACAGATGCGAGTTCTCGTTTGCGACCCTATTCATCCTGATGGATTGGAAATTCTCCGATCCGCAGGCTTGCAAGTCGATGATCAGGCAGGTATTGACAGAACCAGGCTTGTAGAGTTGATCTCGAATTGCGAGATCGTTATTGTCCGTGGCAGAACGAAGATCGATGCCAGCGTGATTAAGGCGGCAAGAAAACTGAGAATTATCGGTAGAGCAGGAGTGGGACTCGACAACGTGGATGTCGAAGCGGCGAAAGCCGGAGGCATTCAAGTATGGAATACTCCCGGTGCGCCATCAACCAGCGTTGCCGAGCTGACCATTGCTCTGATCTTGTCGTTGCTGAGAAAGATTCCATTAGCAGATCAGGAGATGAAGGCGGGTCGCTGGATCAAGAACCAACTGATGGGCGAGGAGTTGCAAGGCAAAAGGATCGGCGTCATCGGACGCGCAGGCCGGATAGGGAATGAAGTCTCAAGGATTCTCACGGTGGGTTTCCAGGCAGAAGTTCTCGGCTACGACGTTGTCAAGCCTCGTGGAGTCCCAGGTCTCAGCTATGATTTCACTGAATCTATTGAAGAACTTCTGCAAAAATCCGAGATTGTCACAATACACGTTCCATACACTCCGCAGACTCACCATCTTCTCAACGGCAAACGGCTGGCGATGATGAGACGAGGGTCCTACTTGATCAATACTTCGAGAGGAGACATAGTCGATGGACCAAGTTTGCTAGAATTGCTTCGGCAGGGCCAGCTGGCCGGCGCTGGGCTTGATGTGTTCCATCTTGAACCGCCTGTCGACGAATGGGAGAAAGCACTGGTATCTCTCCCGAACGGTGTTACGGTGGCAACCTGTCACATAGGTGCCCAGACCAACCAGGCACAGCGAAGAGAGAGCGCGGAACTTGCTCGGAAGATAGTATCTGAAGCATCGAAAACCATCGTCCAGCCACCAAAACCCTAGCTTCCCAGAAGCTAGTGCGTAGGAATCGCCCGTTTTCAGCCCTGATCCCTGATCTGGGACCACGCCCCTATCCCACCCCGTGAATCGTTCGGAGATCGCTAGATTTCCTGTCTTTTTCCCCTCCCGTCTAAGCCTGGACTGCGCCCTGAATCGCCAGACTCGCCCAGAAACAACACCGGACAGGAAATGGTTTTTACAAAATAGGGGGTCTTAGCGACTCGACCTCGCGTCGCATAAGTGGCTCTCTCGGACCCTTGTGAAAGTCTCAGATTCTCGCGACTCCAAACCGCGGCGTCTCGAAGACAACCCTCTATTATGGGTAGATTCGATTAATCAACCGCGGGAACGCTATCGCGTCCCGTATGTGGTCGAGTTTGCAGACCCAGGAGACAACTCGTTCCAGGCCGAGTCCGAAGCCTGAATGGGTGACG
>VBAY01000063.1 GCA_005883085.1 Candidatus Bathyarchaeota archaeon | reverse complement strand
AGAGAGAAATTCCGACCTGGTCTACATAAGGCTAGTTTCTGGAATGAGGTTCTCCTAACTGAATCGCTCTCTCGTAGTCATAGATAGCTCTCGCGACAACCGTCCACGCGTCCAGGTGCTGATCGTGAATTCGGTAGGATTCCTTGGCTTTGGAGAGAGTTTCTTTGGAAAAGTGTCCCCTTGGAAACCCTCCTACCAACAATACGGGGTTGCGATGCTTAACCAATCTCGAAGCGACTTGGTCCATACTTTTGGGAAGCCCCGTTGTTGTGAGTGTGATCATTTGTCCTGATATTTCGTCGACTAAATTTCCAATGGACCCTGGCTTGATTGACAGAAGCGGGGGTCCAGTTGGAGGAACAATCTTTTCTTGATAGAGTTGTTCGAGTAACGAAGTGAACCGGTCAGTATTTCTTGGCAGTCTTGCCCTCGAATCGACTTTAATGATATTGTTATCTCTAGTATGCACGTAGCATTTCAGTCCCCCTGACAGGTTAAGTGGTGAACCAAGCGCGAGTAGCAATGAGAGATGGGGAATGTCTGGACGTCCTCTCGCGGTTTCACGCGGTCCCAGCCGGAGTATGGCGGAGTGATGGTAGGTCTGGTCCAACACGAGCGTATGAGGGTCCTTTCTCTTTTTTCGCGCCCATTTCAATATGGCAGGGTGGTTGACCAGTTCATTAGGCACAAGCTCTATGGATGACTCTGCGAGGACTAGTGACAGGACCAATGCAGACCAATCATACGGTGCCTGGGCTAGGTTATGAGTTTCATGGGAAGTAGGCCCACGAGACGAAACTACGGGAAGATGCGATCAGCAGTTGCAACAGTGGCACATGAACGTATAGAGATCCTTCTCCGCCAAGCTGAGGAGATTCTTCCTCAGGATGTTCAGTTGTCCACGAGGTATGTTGGACTCGCCAAGAAGATTTCAAAGCGGACTAAGGTCAGGATTCCACGAGAGAAAAAACATTACCTCTGCAAGAACTGCGGCCAGCCCCTAGTTCTCGGGAAGAACGCGCGAATCAGACTTCGCCCTGTCAATTCACGAATCATCATCTCCTGTCTTGGTTGCGGTGCAATTCGAAGATACCCGTATAGATAACCAGTAAACTCGCGCATTTTTCGATGAAGCCTTATATTACGCCACCCTCGCCTTCCCGACGAAAATCTAGAACCGCTGAGGACATTACCAGAATTGCCCACAGTTTTCGAGGTCCCCGCCGAGGAATTTATCAACAGGTTAGCCAAGCATCTGAAAGAAAGTGTGAGCGACATCACTCCGCCGCCCTGGACGGAATTCGCGAAGACGGGAGCTCACAAGGAGAGGCCTCCCCAGAACCCAGATTGGTGGTACTTCAGATGTGCTTCACTTCTCCGAAAAATGTATGTCCGAGGCCCCGTTGGAGTGTCACGGTTGCGAGTCCAGTACGGAGGACGTGTGAGTCACGGAAACCGGCCAGCTCATCACGTACCGGCGGGAGGTTCCGCAATAAGGGAACCACTGCAACAGCTTCAGAAGGCTGAACTCGTCGCTGTGGATGGGAAAAAGGGCCGGAAACTAACTAGGGAAGGAATCGCGCTCCTCAACCGCACAGCAGCTGAAGTTGTCAAGGAATTGAAAGCTCGGCCTCAAGAGGCCCCAAGTTAATGTCTAATGGAGACTACACGGACGAAGAGCTTGAAGCATTACGTCGACGAAGAATGGCCGAGATGCAAAGGTCAGCGTATGATGAACAACGCCGTTCACAGGCTCAGCAACAAGTGGAGCGTCAGAAACAATCAATCATTCGCCAAATTCTCACGCCAGAGGCAAGGCAGCGACTTGCCAATATTCGAATGGTGAAGCCGGAGTTCGCCGAGGAATTGGAAATGCAACTAATTCAACTTGCCCAGTCAGGGAGGCTTCAAACACAGATAACCGATGAACAACTGAAGAAAACACTGGTCCAATTACAATCACAGAAAAAAGAGATCAAAATCAGGAGAGCATAGATGGCCCGCCACAAACCCTCGGGAAAGAAGAAGCATCTATCGCATGCCTTGAAACAGGCCCAAGCTGTTCCCTCCTGGGTAGTAGCAAAGACTGAGGGCAAAGTCAAGAGAAACCCGAAGCAGCGACACTGGCGAGAGACAAGGATCAAAGTGTGATGTAGATGACGAAAAAAGAAGTCGCACTTGAAGACGACACTGAGGTAGAACCATCAAAGGACACCGAACTCGCTAAGCCCGAGAAAGACAAGGCTGAACTCACAGAAGATGAAACGGTAGGGCTCGAATCAGAGGCGAAAATACCCGAAGTACCGGAGGCTCCGGTAGTTGAAGAAGCTGCTGAGGAAGAGGAGGAGATCGAGATTGTTGAGGAGAAATTCTACGATCTCAATCTAAGGCGTATTTGGACGGCTCCGAGAGAGAAACGAACGCCCAGAGCAGTGAGATACGTTAGACAATACGCTGCCCAGAGAATGAAAACAGATAACGTCTCCTTAAGCGAAGAGACAAACAGTCTTCTCTGGAATAGAGGAATCAGCAAACCACCTCGAAAGATTAGGATCCGCGTTGTCAAAGACAAGGAAGGCAAGGTTATCGTGTTTCCCGGTGAGGGAAAATGAACAGTGCCTATCATTCTCTCTGACATCTTCGGGGACCCGAACGTAGGAATTTTCTCTTTCGCAAATGATAAGATTGCAATATTGCCGGCCGGCATTTCTCACAAGAAGATAAGTAGCTTCCACGACATATTGGGCGTAGACCCCTGCGCGGTTGGAATTGCAGAATCTAGACTTGTTGGAATCTATGTCGCAGGTAACTCCAACGCTGTCCTAGTCCCATACATTACCACGAAGGATGAACTAAAGCAACTCCGCTCGACAGGAGCACATATCGAGATCGTAAGAGAGAACCGAACAGCACTGGGCAACATAATACTCTGCAACGATCACGGTGCCATAATCGATCCGCGACTCAAACACAAAACGGTGACAGTACTCGAAGAGACACTAGAAGTCCCTGTCAGACCTTCTACTATAGGAGGACTTCCACACGTTGGCGCATTGGCAACTGCATCAAACAAGGGGGTCTTAGCGAATCCAATAATCACCGACAACGAGAGTAGAACAATCTCAAGTGTTCTAGGAGTTCCAGTATCCAAGGGGACCGTAAATTCTGGGGTTCCATATCCCAAAGCCGGACTGGTGGTCAATTCCAGAGGAGCGATCGTGGGGTCGCATACATTGGGCTCTGAGCTTATCACTCTAAGTAACGCTTTCCAAACGGATTAGGTTAAGTACCGCCCATTCGCGAACTCGGATCTTCTAGAGCAAGGCTACCACACTGAGTCAGGTAAGACGATTCAAGATTACAGGCGAATTGCGGAAGGGCGGAGACAACCTCCCCTTCAGAAAAGAGATCAGAGCAATCAAGAAAGAAGACGCCTTACAACACCTCTACTCTGACATGGGAAGCCGGCACAAGGCAAGGAAGTTCGAAATAACTATCAAACAGATTGAGGAATTACCGGAACCAGAGGCGGCTTGATGGCAAGTTCGAAGAAGCAGATGACCGCCCCTCGAAACCTAGACGAGGAAATGCGCCAGCTACTTGTGGATATCAGGATGCTAGAAGGGTCAGCTAGAGTTCTCTCGTCGAGACTTGACATTGTGACAGGCGCCCTCTCCGAAACGCAGACCGCCAAGCAAACTCTGGAAGGCACAAAGGAGTCTGGACAGGAGGCTGAAATGCTAATTCCTATAGGCTCCGGCTCATTTGTCAAAGCGAAGCTCGAAGATCCTCAGCACGTCATAATTGGAGTTGGGGCGGGAGTCTGCATAGAAAAAACCGTAGATGACTCAATTAGGGGTCTTAACATGAGAGCGTCCGATATGGACAAGGCTCGGATCAACGTTACGCAACAGTTGAATCAGATCATTAATCAGACCGAGGACTATAGAGCCCGCCTAGAGGACCTCGCTCGCAAGAAGGGCGGTGGGCCGGTAGAGATTGTTTGACAAGCTCAGGGCCCAGTTTTCCAACTTCTACGACCGCGTGACCAAAACGGAGCTTCAAGGAAAGGATCTCGACAAGGTTCTAGACGAATTCCAGCTCTCCTTAGTGGAGAATGATGTCGCTGTCTCTGTAGCCGACTACGTAGCGACGGAATTGAAGGAGAAGTTGAAAGATGTTCAGATTGCGAGGTTTTCGGACCCCCGGGGAAGAGTCAAGGCGATTCTGAGCGAAGTACTACTATCGGTATTAGATAGGGCCGGAAGACTTGACATCTTCGAACTAGTTGAAGCGAAGAAGAAGGCCGGAGAGCCGGCGATAATAGTATTTGTAGGGATCAACGGAACGGGAAAGACAACGAGCATTGCGAAGCTGGCTCACATTCTCCAGAGAAAAGGGAGAACATGCATCCTAGCTGCCAGCGACACGTACCGCTCGGGTTCAATAGAACAACTTGAGGAACACGCGAGAAGAATTGGGGTGAGATTGATCAAGCATCAATACGGGGCCGATCCGGCCGCCGTGGCGTTTGATGCGGTCAATTATGCGCGAGCACATGGGATCAACGCGGTTCTAATCGACACCGCGGGGCGAATGCAGACAAATCAGAATTTGTTGGAGGAGATGAGAAAGATCGTCCGAGTTACGAAACCCGATTTGACAATTCTAGTCGTAGACGCACTCACCGGAAACGATGCCGTAGAGCAGGGCAAGGTCTTCTCACAAGCAGTCAAGATCGATGGGATAATTCTGGCGAAACTCGACGCCGATGTCAAAGGCGGTAACGCGATATCGTTGTCTTACATAATGGGTAGGCCGGTGACTCTTGTCGGAACCGGGCAGGGATACGACGATCTGGAACCGTTCCAGCCCCAGACTATTGTAAGAAACCTAGTTGGTGGAGACTAACGAGATATCGCATTCTGACGCTTCTTGGTAATGTGGCCTTAGGCGGTTAGCATATTTATTGAGCGGTTTCCAGCGGAATCGTAAGCTTCTGGTCGAGTTGTTTCTTGAGGTCGTCCACGGTCGGGAAGCGACCTTGTTGGTGCTTCGAAAAGATGAGTTGGCCATCTAGGACTACGTCAAAGACTCCTTTGTCTGCTGGCTTCAGTGAGATCGTCAGTTTCCGGTTTAGAGGCATGCCGTAGATTGCGAGTAGTTGACTGACCATGTCTACCGCTCTTGGCTGATGTCCGCAAGGTTGGCAGTACGTAATTTCCAGGTCAACCATTTTCCGTCTATCGTTAAGAGTATGGTTGGCGAGATTTAAACCCGTTTTCAAATTTCGAGCTGGAATAGCGGCATCGCGTAGCGGGTTCTTATAATAGAAGAGTCCTCGACGGATAAACAGTCACGGAGAATCCTCGAACACCTTGGCAGGCCTGAAAGGACGAGACATTCTCTCGTTAGTCGAATTATCTCCTAGGGAAATCGATCTGATCCTAAAGCGCGCAGCGATTTTGGCAAAGCGAAAGAGAGTTCCACAACGGCTCAAGGGAAAAACTGTTGCCCTGATATTTCAGAAACCGTCAACACGGACTCGGGTTTCCTTCGAGACAGCAGTTGCCCAACTCGGCGGCCACCCCACTTATCTGAGCTGGAACGAGATGCAACTGGGACGAGGAGAAACGATTTCGGATACTGCTAAAGTCTTGGACAGGTACGTCGACGCCATAATGGCACGGGTCTACTCCCACGACGACCTAATCGTTCTCGCGGACAATGCGGACGCGCCCGTCGTCAATGGTCTTTCCGATAAGCATCATCCATGCCAGATACTTGCAGACCTCCTAACGCTGATTCAGTACAAGAAACGACTGAAGGGTCTAAAACTAGCATACGTTGGCGATGGAAACAATGTTTGCAACAGCCTCCTGATAGGATGCGCCAAGACTGGAGTCAACATTGCTGTCGCCACGCCTCTGGGCTACGGCCCTGACCCAGAAGCGGTCAAACACGCAAAAGAGGCCGGTGAAACGTCTGGAGCATCAATTAGCATTGTGGAGGACCCTGAAGAAGTGGTAAGGGCTGCAGACGCGGTCTATACGGACACGTTCGTTTCAATGGGCATGGAGAAAGAGAAAGAGACCCGACTGTCGACATTTATTCCGAAATACCAAGTCAACCGGGGGCTTCTCTTGCACGCCAAGCCCGGCGCGATATTCCTTCATTGCCTGCCTGCTCATAGGGGTGAAGAGGTAACCGACGACGTCATCGATGGCCCCCAATCAGCGGTTTGGGATGAAGCTGAAAACAGATTGCACACAGCTAGAGGACTTCTTTCACTCATCTTGTAAAGAACCGTGAATCGAATGTTCTTGGGAGTTCCGCGATCATGGCATTTCAAGGAGACGCGGCGTCAATCAACATCGCGGCTGGAAGATGCGAAGAACGCACGGGCTAGCATGGTTAAAATAGGGAAGGCCGGTCCCATCGAACTCCGGTTCATAATCGAGGGCTTGTCATGGGCATTGGAACCTTCCTTCAATCGGCGAGACGTCTGTTTCACGTAGCCCAAAAGCCAGACTGGGAAGAAACGAAACTCAACATCAAGATCATCCTGATAGGTGTAGGTATTGTCGGGGGCATAGGGTTCGTGCTCAGAATCCTCTTCTGGGTGGTCGGACTATACAAGTTGCCGGCTAGCCAAGCTGCCGCTGGACCATAGAAGGGCAGGATTGTGGCGACCCAAACTCAGAAGACTTCGATATACGCAGTCCGCACGACCAGCGGACAGGAGAGAACAGTAGTGGACCTCATGGCCAGCAGGATCCAACCCAAGAAACTACCCATCGTCGCAATACTCGCACCAGAAGTGATCAAAGGCTACATCTTCGTCGAGGCAATGGGACCACACTTTGTTGACGAGGCGATAGCTGGGACAAGACACGCGCGAACCAGAACAAAAGGGGTCGTCTCTCTAGCTGCAATCGAGAGATTCATTGTAACCAAACCCGTTATTGAAGAGCTAAGCGTCGGTAACCTCGTTGAGGTCGTCGGTGGACCATTCAGAGGCCTGAAAGCGAAGATCACCCACGTCGACAAAGTCAAGCAAGAAGTTGTAATTGAGCTCCTGGAAGAGGGTTTTGCAACACTACCCATAACTGTGCACGCGGACTATGTGAAGCTCATTAGTAGAGGAGAGGCTGAGGAAGCTGGCCGACAAGAAAACAGTTGACGCAATAATAGATGGCGGCAAAGCCACGGCAGGTGTTCCGCTCGGTCCGCAACTCGGACCATTGGGAGTAAACATCCTGCAGATAGTGAACAGGATTAATGAGCTCACCAGGGCTTACGCGGGAATGAAAGTTCCGGTAAAGATCCTTGTGAACGTGGAAGACAAGAGTTTCGAAGTTGAGATCGGCACACCGACTACCTCTGCCTTGATAGTGAAAGAGTTGGGAGTCGAGAAGGGATCAGCAACACCCAAAGCCACCAAAGTCGGCAACTTGTCTCCTGAACAAATCGTGAAGATTGCCCAGATGAAACGGACCGACAGCTACGCGCGAACCCTAAAGTCGGCTGTAAAAGAGGTCGCTGGTGCATGTGTGAGCATGGGCGTGACAGTGGACGCTAAGGAACCAAAAGAGTTCATCAAGAACCTCGACGCAGGTCAGTACGACGCTGCGCTGAAAGAGTTAGAGTAGGAGAACGGTAAGATGCCACTGTCTAAGGAATCAATTACGAAAGCACTGAGTGACGTGAGAAGCAAGACACCGAAGAGGAAATTCACGCAGGCCATTGAACTATCAGTCAAGCTTCGCGAAATAGACCTGAAAAAGCCTGAGGGGAGGATTAACGAGAACCTTGAGCTTCCGACAGCTGCAGACAAGGATTCCAAAGTAGCAGTGATAGCTGGCGGCGACCTAGCTGTTAGAGCAAAAAATGCCGGCGCAGACATTGTCATCGGCAGGGAGGACTTGGACAAGCTAGGACGGGAGAAAAAGCAGGCGCGGAAGATAGCTCAGAGCTACGACTTTTTCGTCGCAGAGGCCCCACTGATGCCGCAAGTCGGAAAGACCCTCGGACAAATTCTCGGACCTAGAGGCAAAATGCCAACACCCATTCCACCAACAGCACCCATCGACGATATCATCAAACGCCAGCGCCGTAACGTCCGGCTAAAAATGAAGGATCAACCTGTAATCCAGGCGAAGGTCGGAACTGAGGACATGCCCGATGACGTCCTAGTGCAGAACATCCAAACGGTAATCTCGCGATTGGAGGCAAAACTGGAGAAGGGTCCCAAGAACATCAAAGCCGTCTCGATCAAAACCTCAATGGGACCACTAGTAAAGATACCCTTGACCACGGCGGCGTAAGACAATGTCGACAACCCGGAAAGTAGCAGCCTGGAAGAAAGAAGCGATAACCCAGCTCCAAGTTCTACTGGAAAAGTATCCAGTCATAGCGGCCGCTGACCTGACCAAAGTCCGCTCATCGCAGATCCACGAACTGCGTAAGCGTCTACGGGACAGAGTAGCGATGGTAGTGACCAAGAACAACTTGTTGAGAAAATCAGTGGAGCTATCAGAGCCCAGCCACGGGAGAGTCGGGGAGTTCGTCAAGGACCTCCAAGGGTCGAACATCCTGTTGTTCACAGATGTCAATCCTTACTCTCTGATAGTACTGCTCGAAAAGAGCAAAGTCAGGGTCCCCGCGAAAGCTGGAGATATTGCAACTGGCGAGATCATGGTTCCCGCCGGAAACACTGGACTGCCCCCTGGACCGGTGATCAGCGAATTCGGAGAAATCAAGGTCCAGACAAGAATCGAGGGGGGAAGCATATGGGTTGCAAGAGACTCGGTGGTAGCTAGAAGAGGAGATCTCATCACACCAAAAATGGCCTCAGTACTCTCCAAACTCGGACTCAAGCCAATGGAGGCCGGGCTCACACTTTCTACCGCATACGACAACGGAACAATACTCCGATCCGACGATCTTGTCCTCGACATAAGCGCCTATCGAAAAGACGTTTTCCAAGCTGTGAGTAATGCGTTCAGCATCTCAATCGATGCTGGCTACGTGACTCCCGAGAACGCCCCAAGAATCCTAGGGAAGGGAATGAGGGAAGCATTAGCCATCGCTGTTGAAGCAGGCTTCCTCGAAAGTGGTACCATTGAGCCAGTTCTCAAACGCGCGATGATGAACGCCAACGCGCTGAACCAGAAGATTTCCAGCGCGACACCCGGAAACCCTTAAGTGTAGGAATTGACGCTCGGCTAAAATCCAATCAATCCTGAGAAAAGAGGAAAAAGTCCAGTGAAGTATGTTTACGCTGCACTCCTGCTGCACTCATCAGCGCAGCCTGTCACAGAAGAAAACGTGAAAAAAGTCATAACCGCAGCGGGCAGTCAAGTGGAAGAAGCCCAAGTCAAGGCCCTAGTCGCAGCACTCTCCGAAGTCAACATCGACGAAGCTCTAAAGTCTGCCAGTGCTATGGCAGCCCCAGTCGCGGCACCGGCAACACCAACTGAGGCGAAGAAGGAAGACAAGAAACCTGCCGAAGAAGAGAAGAAGAAGGAAGAGGAAGCCCTGGCAGGACTTGGGGCTCTGTTCGGTTAGAGAGTGAGCAAGGAGGTTCGCGGTTTAGCTCCGCACAGTCTTCTCCTCGAGACGATACTCCTCTAGAGCGATTCTCCCAGCTAAGCGTCTATATTTTCAGAGCACTCCTGGAGGAGTACGGTAGATGCCAGAGATAAACCCGGAAGAATTCGCCCTCCCGTATTTCACAGAAATAGGATTCAATCGAAGAAAATGTCTATCATGTGGGAGTAACTACTGGGCGGCCTCCGAGCAGACGACTTGCGGCGAAGTTCCGTGCGCACCCTACTCGTTCATTGGAACACCCCCTACAAAACGACCCTACTCTCTAGCGGAGATGAGAATTCAGTTCATGGATTACTTCGCGGAGCGAGGACACACTAGAATCAAGCCCTATCCGATCGTAGCACGATGGCGTAATGATGTCTACCTCGTGGGGGCGTCGATCTACGATTTCCAACCCTACGTGACAGAGGGAAGTATGCCCCCTCCTGCGAACCCGTTGGTCATCAGTCAACCCTGCATTCGGTTCACAGACATCGAACAGGTTGGCGCCGCGGGCCGACACATGTCCATATTTGAGATGGGTGGAGCACACGCGTTCAATTATCCGAACAAGGAAATCTATTGGAAAGACGACACCATCCGTTATCACCACAAACTCTTGTCCGATGTGATGGGTGTCCCCTCTGAGTCCATCACCTACAAAGAACATTTCTGGTCTGGGGGAGGAAACGCGGGACCGGACCTCGAAGGCATCGTTGCAGGACTAGAGATCTCGACACTTGTCTTTATGCAATACAAAGTCCAAGGAGAAGAACTAATACCCTTGCCAATCAGGACAGTGGACACAGGCTATGGGATGGAAAGATGGGCCTGGCTGTCCCAAGGCTCACCCAGCGGATTCCACGCAGTCTATGGCCCCCTGCTCACTCAGGTTGTGGAAATGGCGAAGGTCGACCTTGACGAGAGCACGTTGTCATCTCTTACGAGGGCGGCAGGAATCTACGGGGCCTCCAGTCGATCTTCTAGAGATGCCTATGTTCAAGCGACAGCACTCGAGACTGGCCGCGACAAGGAGGCGTTCCGCCCCGTCGTTCAGACGTTAGAAGCCGCATACGCGATCACTGACCATACAAAGTCAATATCTTTTCTCCTAGCTGAAGGCGTCGTTCCGTCCAACGTGGGCGAAGGCTACCTGACCCGGCTCATCATCCGCCGAGCCGCAAGGCTGGCGCGACAACTAGGAATCCTCCAGGAACTTCCTGACATTATCGAGGGGCAGATCAAGTTGTGGGGTGGAGACTTTCGCCTCCTGCGAGAGATGAGAGGAGAGATACTGGAGGGCCTGCGGATTGAAGTTGAGAAATATGAGGAGACGATCAGTAAGGGATCAGAAGCGGTACTACGGCTTTCAAAGGAGCTCTCGGGTCAAGGCATTCGAAAGATTCCCACAGACCAGCTTGTTCTGCTCTACGATTCCCAAGGTCTGGCTCCAGAGATCGTAAGGGAGAGCGCCGAGAAAGTCGGAGTAGAGGTTGACGTTCCCGAGAACTTCTTGACGCTAGTCGCGGAACGACACTCCAAGCCGACTAGTAGCCTTGAGGCGTCATCGTCCAATCCTGAATGGGAGGAGAACCTAAAGGATCTTCCTGTTACCCGAGCGATATACTATGACGATGCGTACCAGACCAGCTTCCAAGCCAAGATCGTAGCAAAGGTCGGTGAAAACGCTGTCGTGCTGGACCAAACGTGCTTCTACCCTGAGGGAGGTGGCCAGCCTGCTGATCACGGCGAGTTACGATTTGCCGACAAGAAATTGAAAGTTACAGACGTCCAGAAGTTCGGAAACACCGTCGTTCATTTTCTTGACCAACCCATCGATCAAGAAATCGAGCTGGTTGAGGGAGAGATTGACTGGCAGCGTCGTGTGAACCTGATGCGTCATCACACTGGCACTCACGCTTTGATCGGGGCAGCGCGGAGAGTATTAGGCGAGCATGTCTGGCAAGCGGGCGCGCAAAAGGAGGTCGAGTCTAGCAGGCTGGACATAACGCACTACCGTGAGATTAGTTCGAAGGAAAGGGAACGGATCGAGCGGTTGGCTAACCAAGTG
>VBAY01000062.1 GCA_005883085.1 Candidatus Bathyarchaeota archaeon | reverse complement strand
AGGGATGGACGGAGTTGTACAAGGAGTACATGGGACCGGTCTTGCGTTCAGGCGCGGTGGATTTTGAAAATGGGGAGGCGTACTTGTTTGATGGAACGTTTCTCGGTAAGGTTCAGGATCTACGACGTCTCGCGCAGTAAAAATCTCGACCGCTAGTTCTGTTCGCGGGGTGCGAGCCTTGCGAGAATCTTACTCGTGTCTCCACCGTTGAGCTTCGCGATCTCTCGCAGAAGATCATAGTAGGACCTGACGTGTCGCTTTCCGTCGCGACCATGGTAGAGACTAACATTAGCGTACATTGTGGTGACTAGTTCGTGGTTGTACATTGGGTATTGTGTGTCGCCGAGGCCTAGTTCGCCTAGTTGTTGGCTGATGGCTCCTTCGCGGAGGTCGAGAATCTTCCTTCCTTTCCGTTTGCGGTTTCTGTTCTTTAGTCGTGTTCCTTCTATCCGGCAGTCGTCGCTGCAGTATTTCTCGGAGAACCAGCCTAGGAACTTGCGCTTGCAGACGACGCACGTCTTGAGGACTTTCTTGTCGACGGCCATGTTATTGTAACCGTGTGTCTTTTGTCCCGTATCCCTTCGTTTGTTAGATATATGGTAGAGAGGTCCCGGTATAAAACTGGCATGCCTCCCACGAGCCACGACCGGCACAGATGATCGATTGACCCTACCTGGTACTAGGCAAAACTCATGGTGGGATGGATTGCGCAGTTCACCTTTTTGTCAGAAAGAAAAGAGTCGAAGCGTGGATTGAGAAAGGTAAGAGCTAAAGCAACATCACACTTTGGAGGCGCCTAGGGGCTGTCGGCTAGCCAGGTCTAGAGGACAATATCCTCGATGCGTCCGGACAGGCCGCGTGGCTTGGGAGAATCATCGCGCCAGGAACCCACGAAATCGCAGGTTCAAATCCTGCCAGCCCCACCATTGCCTCTCTTCTCTGCGGTGTGTATCCGGATAAAGCAACCAACAAAAGAGCAGATACACTAGTCGCTTCCTTAATCGATTCACGAAACGCTTATGAGATGTCCGGCAGACTTCATCTCACATGCCCAGCAAAGTGGAAGCTGACAAGATCAAGAATCGAGCGGTGCCAGCCTTGGCTGTCCATGACGCAGAGCGCGCACTTGATTTCTATGCAAAGGCATTCGGTGCAAAGGAGGTTTCTGAACGCATACCTTGGGAGGGAAAGATTGGTCATGCAGAGATTGAAATCGAAGGTGCACACGTGATGCTTGCCGACGAATTCCCGACTTACAACAAGAGTCCTAGGACTCTCGGCGGAACACCTGTAATCATTCACGTTGACGTGAAGGATGTTGACTCGTTCTTCGAAAGGGCGCGTGCGGCCGGGGCGACGGTGCTTCAACCCATCAAAAATGAGCCATACGGAAGAATCTGCAAGCTACAAGACCCGTTCGGGCACCAATGGTTCTTCAATACCGCACCCGATCAACGCCACTAAACTCCCGCGACAAGCGCTCTCCGAGACTCCAGCGCGAGCCGATAAGGCTGAAAGCCAATACAAATGTAGTCGCAAACAACGTCACATGGAACATGTCGACTGATCAACCCAAATTAGGGGTTGATGGTGAGCATCACATCTTCCAAGATAAATTGTTGGAGGAACTCGTTGGAAATTGGAATGTAACCGGGCGAATCGCGGGGCAGCAGTTCGAGCAATATTGCGACGCTGACTGGGTTCTTAATCATCAATTCCTCCGAGTCCATTTCATAGACTCAGCTGCCCGAAATCGGGGGAGCATTGGAACGCCTAGTAATGCTGAGTATGAGGCAATAGTATTCATCGGCTATGATAACATGAGTGAGCGATACGTTGTTCACTGGATCGACATATTCGGCGGCCGCTTCTCCGAGACACCAGGCTACGGAACCTTGCAAGGTCAAGATTCGATCAGGTTTGTATTCGAGTACCCTACGGGTCCTCTTCATAACACGTTCACCTGGAATTCGAAGAATAAGATTTGGTCAATCCTCATTAGGCAGAAAGATGAGAACGGAAAGTGGACAGTTTTCGCGGACGAAATTCTTCGAAAAGGAAAGTGAGGATCCGTTTGAGTTATTTGCCCAGGTAGTAGGCCCCGATAAGAGCTATCGCAAGCAGTATGCCAAGTGTTACATAGCCAAAATATGTGACAATCATTTTTTTCGATGAAGCGCTCGGTTTGATGCTTCCCGTTATGGGAAACTGCTCTACGGATATTTGGGCATAGCGCGTACAGGTGGAAGATCTTGTGAGACTTAGTAACACCCTCCCTTCCACTCGGGCGCCACGTGGATACGGGAAAAGGTTATTTTGAAAAATGAGGGTTGGTCCTGGTTGTCTGGTTTTGTAGGCAGTGGTTGAATGAGAGCCTTGCGTGAACAGGGCTCTCTTAGCAGAATCTTCTGGACGTCAAGTACCAGAAGGTTCCGTATGCTGCCGCGATTCGCTTCCTCTCTTCGAAGCGTATGGTCATGAAGGATTCGCGGGCTCTCGCATGCCTCCTAGGGAGGTTTGTTGAGCCTTCTCTGACCAGGACTCTTGCGTTGCTGTTTTCCTTCATGGCCGTATTTTCCTCGCCACGATTGCCGACGGTTGTGTATTTGACACAACGAATTTGAACAGGAGAGCGGCTACGAGTGATTTTTGTCATCTGATTGTGACTAGAAAAAGTAGACTGATCGACTGTTGGACTCTGATTGGCTGAGAGCTAGAAATCTCGGTGCGGAAAAAACTGGGGGAGTTTGATCTCAGAGGCTTTGTTCGAGTCTAACCCGTTTGGAATGCAACTGAAACCTGAGGTAGCGGGGAACCGTCTGGCTGGGTTGTCAAAGTATCGTCAGTGTAGATTATATCAGCAAGTCCGTTGAGCGGGTCGATCGCGTCCTGGAAGAGGTCGAGGAGGTTCCGTGTCCCGCGTGCGCAACCAGTTCCGTTGGTGCATATGACGCCCACATGGTTTGGATGGGCTGTGACGGTGCTCTGTACGAAGTGGGAGCCACTGTCTGTGCTCTGTGCCATGTACACATTCCATACTGCTCTCGCGTCATCTTTGCTCGAAGCATTCGTGCCATAGTAGACGTAGTCAACTGTGCTTCCGCGAACTGCGATCCATGGAAAGACCGCTGTGTTTGCAGGAGATGTGTTTACCGCTAGTGGACTGGTCCATGTTTGACCTTGGTCTGTTGATTTCGAGATGAACACATGGTGCGCGTCTGACCAGCCTGCGTAGAGAGTCCCGCTGAGCGGGTCCACGGCCAGAGCCGGGAAGACATTGTTCAAGGCTACGTTGATAGGTCCTGAGAAGACGAGGTGTGGAGTCCAGGTCTTGCCCATGTCAGGGCTGACGGTCACGTAGATGTTGTTGAAGTTCGCGGTAGTTCCCTTCTGCAGGCCCGAGACGCCGCTTGCCCATACTGTGTAGACATTGTGGCTGAACGAGTCTGCGATGAGCTTGCCCTGGTCGTTGTTGAAGGTAGAGTTTCCAGTAGCACCACCCTGTCCCGTAATCGGGTCTGTTACGCGATGGAACGTGAAGCCGTCATCGTCAGAACGCTGAACGTGAATCAGGGTGCTCGATCCCGAGTCATGGTAGGAAATGTAAACATGCGGCCCGTCCGAGGTTATCCACTGGCGGTCGGATTGTGTGGTGTCGATGATCTGGCCCGTGCAGTGCGAGAAATTGTTTGACGTGTCAGTGTTTGGGCAGGTGATCGCCGAGACGCCTAGCTGGGTGATGCGGGTTTGTGGGTTGAAGAAGAAAATGAGGGTAGAGACGTGTAGTGTACCGGTTGAGCCGATGTCTACGTCCGCATCGCCGCCGCCACCGACGTTCTTAGCGAGGTTCGCGTCTATCGTTCCCTGGAACACTGGGACTTGTCCGAAGCTTCCTTTCCATGTGTTGGTGAAGAACTGGGTCCAGGACAGGGCCACGTAAACTGTGGTGCCGTCGGGTCCGATGGAGAGTTCGGGTTCGCTGTTACCATCAGGCCGGAGCAATGGAATGTTCGTGAAGCTTAAACTGGTTGTTTTTGCCCCGTGGACTGCGACGGGAATTGCGAGTGTCAAGATCAACGCTATCGTGATCGTAGTGATTGCTCGTTTCATACTATATTCCTAGTTGCTTTCGCAGACCGTTTCCTTATAGGTTTTCCCGGGACAAAGGTTCCTACAGGAATATTGATGTTGATCTGTCACGCCGGGGACAGCTCACAATAGACAGGCACGGTCATTGAAGAATAGGCTAAAACTCCGAAACATTGGATTCCTATGGGACCTAGAAGAGCCCCTTCCCAAATCAAGATCGAAGAACAAAGCTTCGATCAGGGCGGCTACGCGAAAAGACGGTGAACGTCTGAGAAAAATTGCCGTTGAACTCTACCTGCCTGAGTGGTCGTGGTGGGTTAGGAAAATTGGTGGAAAGGAAAGAGCGCGTGCTGATCTGATGTCTTACGTAGGCGAGTTCTTGCGAGACCGCAAGAAGCGGATCTTTGTCGCGGAGGAAGGTGAAAAGATAATTGGGTTCTGCGGTGCTGCGAAACACGATAGAGGTACCGGGACGGTCGGTTATGGGGTCGCGGTTCTGCCCGGTTTCCGCAAAAGAGGAATCGGTTCAATGTTGCTACTCGCCGCTCTTGATTGGCTGAAGAAATCCGGCGTAAGATTCGTAACCCTAGAAGAAGAGACTTTTGGCTTTGCAAACAAAGACATTCCTGCCGTCTTTCTCTACAAGAGTCTCGGTGGAAAGATAATCAGTGATCAGACTTTTTCCCTGCTACAGGTATGAGAAGAATCAGCAGGACGCTTCCTCCAACGATCCCAGTGAAGTAAATGTAGATGCATGGTTTGGCTAGGACTTGCCAGTAGATCCCGGGTCCGGTAGCAACGCCGTCAGGGCCACAACCATAGGGGGTCTGATAGGTAACAACGCCATAGGTCACCGCGGCAAAGACTGCCGTGGCGAGGAGAGCCAAGACGAGTGTTTTTCGACGTCCGAATACACTAGAGAGGCGCATCTCGGGTGAGACTTTCAGCAATCCTTTTATCGGTTTCCTCCTAGGCCGCTACTATCTTGAAGATTCTACAGGTTTCCGCAGGTAGCGTTTCCACCCTCTTTCTAGTTGTCTTGATGGTAAGTTCTGCAAGCGCGGCGCCACTTCTCAGTGTAGGTAGCAATGCGAATTACCATTTGAACGCGTCGATGCAATCAGCGCAGAGCTGCAACGCTACTCCTATCACTTACAATCAGACTGCCTGCGGCTCCTATCAGCCACGCGCACTTGTCAACATATACGACAACGGAGCCTGCGTTTCGATATACTCCTGCTACTACAGTCCTTCCTACTTCTACTACTCCGTACAGCTCGGAACAACTGTCATGTGGTTCAATTATGGTAGCTTAGCGCACACAGTGACCTCCTGTTCAACGAACATATGCTCGAGCAACGATGCTGCCCTCCAAACCTTCGACTCTGGACCCATACCCCACTACGGTTCCTACTCGGTAACTTTCAACACCGCAGGTAACTACACCTACTATGATACCGGTTATCCATTGCTGCGCGGCAACTTGATCGTGTCTAGTACTCCCGCGCCTATTTCGTCATCTTTCATGCCGGCGATCACCCTGGACGGTTCTATAGGCTGGACTGTTAACGGACTCGACAACAGTGTAGCCGTCCTCAACGTCAGTCACCAAGTCAGCATCATCGCATCAGTCGGCCCCGTTAGTTTCACGCCTGCGACTGAGACAGGCAGTTTCCCTCAATCGATTGATCTCTCCACTCGCGTCGAATCCCCGGGAACGGCCACCTCAGTAATTGTAAGCATTGCACAAAGACTGCTCACCCTTCTGGGATCCAATGGTTACTACTACGGCACTGGCTTCTCTCCTTTTCTAGCCCAGATGCTTTCTGATCCGAAGACAGCCTACACCATATGGTGGGTGAATGGTCCGCTAACCAACGGCCAACCAGTCCAGATATTGACGGGTTACTCGAGTGTCTCAGGAAGCGAGATGGTCAATCTGGGACCGAGCAACAATCGTAACGCCTGGATCGTCGAGTCGACACTTTCGCAGTCCATTTCAACCACCTTCCCGCCTATGATCACTTCCGGTGGATCGAGCGATTCCAGCTTCAAGCTAGACCTGCGATTCGATTATGACCAGGCAAGCGACCTGCTTCTCAAGTCGAGCGCCGTGGTTTCTGTCACGTCCGCGCAGACTCAATCGTACAATCCGGGCGATTATCTGTGTGGTCCCTCAGGCTGCTTCCCCGTATCAGACAATGTAATCGTGACCCATCACATGACCGCAAGCATCCCGGTTACGCTAAAGCTCACATCGACCAACCTGGACTTGTCCAGGAGAGCGCCTCAAGGACCAACCGGAGGCCGGCCATTATCATCCCCGACACTGACTCCAACAATATCTGTCTGGGTCTACACTGCCATAGGAATAATAGGAGCGGGCGCGGCGGTGACCCTTACATGGCTGCTTCGAAGACGCAGTAGAATACCAGCGCCAGTGCCACAGCCAGAGCCCCTTGCAGGGGCGAGCCTCGCTCTTCCCGGCAACTAACGCGTTCTTTCAATCACGTCTGACCGATGCAAGCCGAATGCTACCAAGGGATCTGGACTACGTGTGAGCGACCGATTCTTCCTCATGGAGCTCGCGAAATGATTCCACAGCTTCTCTCGCTACGAAGGCGAGGATAATTCCGGTCGCAAGATAATCAGCCCACCACAATCCCAGAAAATATTCTGCGAGAAGTCCGCCGAGGAGGGCTGTGGCCATGAAGAGACAGGTCACGGATTCTATAGCGTCCATCGAGAGGGCGAGCGACCGAGTCTCCCGGCCTATCCGTTTCTTCTGGATGTAGAGATAGGGCATCACGATTACTGCTCCAACTGCAATGGCGATTCCGAGCGGCGATCCCTCAGGCTTCAATCCGGTAGCGTACGAGTAGATGGCGCCTAGGCCGATGACAGGAATGAGAGCGAAAAGCAGAGCGCTGGTCAACTGCTCCGTTCTTTCGGTGTGAGTTCCAACTTTGTCGCTTCTCGAGCGATCCCCACGCAGACCCCTCAAGACCACCAGTCCCGAGATCAATTCTATCAGACTATCACCACCAAAAGCAAGTAGGGCAAAACTTCCCGCGATCAATCCGACCCCGATCGACCCAAAGACCTCAACTGCCATCCAGCCTGAGCTGAGGTATTCGATTCTGATCCCGTTTCCAATCCTCCCATGCCTCCATGACTGATGAGCCGTGGTGCAACAGCATGAGGCACAGTTGGAACAATCCGCGACCGTCTGGCAAGTCTCGCAAGATGTTTCGGAGCAACCGCAGGTCTGGCATGCCGAAGACGAATAAGTTCCAAGGGTCAAAGGAAGGACTTGCATCTAATCGCTCCTCTCGGCTTATTTCCTTAACGCTGGAAGCCCCCGAGGGGCAAGGATGGTAACCATAGCGCAGGGTAGTCTGTCAGACAGGCAGGAGATCGAGAGGCTCATCGCTGAATACCACTCGTCTGAAGGTTTGACACCGATCAAGGAGAAAATAACTTGGGCTGTCGACCAACAGCTGCAAGGCCAATCCCCGGGCCTACTCTTGGTTGCTCGGGAGAAAGGTGCGATAGTCGGTGTGGCCCTGGTGGTTTACACTCCTTCCGCAGAGCTTGGGAGCTTGGACGGGTTATGACTGTGAACGATTCCTTCGTTAGACCGGATCGCCGGCGGAAGGGAGTGGGAAGAGAGCTAGCGAAACGTTTGGTTGAAGAATGCAAAGTGATGAAGGTATGTGAGATCGGGCTCGAAGTACTCCACGGGAACAAAACCGCAGCAGCCTTCTGGAATTCGGTGGGCTTCCAACGGGCAGATCGCTTTCTCTTCAGAAAGAAGCTGGGTATAGGTAATGATTTTGACCCGCAAAGCCTATTCGCTCCCCTCGCAACTTGAAGGGATAGATGCGGAAACGAATCTGGATTCTCGCACTGTCTCTCCTCGTTGTCACATCGTCAATATTAGCATATTTTCCACTGACGCAACAACTGTCCAATCCCTATGACGTCTCTTGGGAGAATGCGATTAGAATCCTCAACACCGGTCAAGTGATACGCGTCTTTCAGACCCACCACTTGGATGTTACACTGTCGTTGAAGAATGAAACTGTCTTGATGACCAGAGAACCGACCATTGACGCCATATTCCATGAAATCGTGAGATGCGGTGATCCTTGCCAAAACATAGTGAAAGCTACAGAATAGAATGACCAATGATCGCGTCGTCTCCGGTTAGACGCCGCTGAGCGTTTGGAGATGACACGAAGTGGAAGGTGAGCCCCAGCCGGTAATCAGTTGGAAGAGCGTTATCGGATTTGTGGGATGGCTATTACTGTTAGCCGGAGCCTTTCTCATCGTACTTGGTTGCAGCAGTCTGATAGGTAGCTCGTGCAGCCCACGTTTGGTCATCAGGTCCTTAGCCGCGACGGGTACGGGGGCATTCCTCCTACTGGCCAGATGGGTAGTGTGGGGAGACGAAGAGGAGTCGAGAGGAAGATCCTCTCCTAAATCCAGATTGAAGCAACTTCTGCGGACAGCAGTTACCTACGCGATCCTCGGAATCCTCCTAGCGGTATTCCTCGCGATCGGATTCGTCTAGAAGTGTCAGAAGGTTTTCGTTATCTCAGCGAGAGTCCTGCGACGGCGAAATGACGCATGTTAGACTGAGACTTGACTAGACGGTTGTTTTCGTCCTGACCGTTCGGCGCAGAATAGAGAGGGACACAATCGCGGTCACGACCCCATAGAGTACGTGAAGCACGAGAGATCCTCCTGCAAATGTCGTGTTGGTCAGGTCCTCGGGGACGAGGATTCCGGTGACGGGGACGTAGACGGCTATCCAGATTGCGATGCCTCCAAGCATGCCGACCCAGATGGCTTTCTTAGTTGTGGTCAAGGAGAATCTCCGGATTGCTGCTGTCGCTCCGATGAAGATGGAGCCTGCGACTATTCCTACAATGAAGTGGAGTGTCCATCCTCCAAGAACGGAAGAGTCGCCAAAACCCATTCTCCTAGCGACAGTCGTGTAGTAGAGTTCTTGATTCATCGCCACAGCACCAATTTCTCCAAAGATGCCCAAGACGATTGATCCAACGAAACCGGCTATCGCACCAGCTCTCAGCCCTTTAGATACTGAATAGGTGATAGGCTGCATAGATTCGGCTAAATCCGATGTGTATTAAAGATGGTTGAAGCCGTTAACTTGAACTAGCCCAGAATTTCAGCGATGGATAGTATCAGCCTATGGTCTTCGAGGATCCTGCAGTCAACTGGCTTCTGGAATCTGATGATCCCTCGATCCGTTATCTCACTCTCACAGAGATTCTGAATAGACCGTCGGACTCGAAGGAAGTTCTCGCGGCGAAGAAACAGATTCCTAGCGGGCCGATTGTCAAGACTCTTCTCTCTGGGCAGCGGGCTGATGGTGGTTTCGGGGTCCATCCCTACCAGAAATGGACAGGCGCACACTGGCGTCTCGTCTCTCTTGTCGAACTCGGAATACCCCAAGGATTTCGGCCAGCGGTGAAGGCAACGGATCTTGTTCTGAAATGGCTACTTGGTGAGGCGCATATTCGCAATGTTCCTAAGATCAATGGACGATACCGGAGATGTGCGTCTCAAGAGGGTAACGCGTTGGCTGTGTGCAGCCGGCTGGGTCTCGCAGACGATCCGCGGGTTGTGAAGCTCGCCGAATCACTGGTCGAATGGCAGTGGCCTGATGGAGGATGGAACTGCGACAGGAAGGAGGATGCGAAACATTCCTCGTTCAATGAGAGTCTGGCGACCTTGTGGGGGCTAGTTGAATACTACCGGGCTACTGGCGACAAAGACTCTCTAAAGACGGCGGAGAATGCTGCCGAGTTCTTCCTCAGGCATCGCCTCTTTCGCTCCTGTCGCACGGGCTTAGAGCGCCAGCCTGAGACATTTCACCAAAAGACTTTCCGGGTTGTTCACCTATTCACTCAGCTTCACTATCCACTATACTGGCACTGCGACATCCTACAAGAGCTCACGATCCTCTCGCGTGTAGGAGAACTAGACGACCCACGGACCAAGGAGGCGCTAGATATTGTGGAGAAGAAAAGGGGTCCCGACGGACTATGGCACGCTGACGACTACTACTGGATAATGAGACGAAAACCATTGGCTAAGACGAAACTGTTGGTGTCGAATGTTGAGGTCGTTGACTGGGGACGAAAAGGCCCCAACAATATGATAACACTAAACGCTCTACGAATTCTCAAGGCTTCAGGAAGAATCAGAATCTGATAGAAATGAAACAACGCTCCGACTTCAAGAAAGCTCCATCTAGAATGTAGAAACACGTTCTTTAGCCGATATTCATCGTTTACCAGCAGGTGTCCTCAATTCTCATAACCGAGTCGGAAGATTGCTCTCGATGGCCGGAGTTCTGAGACTTGGCTGTTCGTAGTCGGCCGATTCGTGAGGACAGAATCTTCACGTCCAGCTCCAGCTCTTCGATCGCTAGTTCTCCTTTCTCTGTCTCTCTGTATGTCGTCGCAATGAGCTTTCCGCAGGTACTGCAGACCTGAAGATTTGCGCGGGATAGCTTATGAGAGTGTTTGTGAGTTTCGGACGCTTGTTTCTGCGTCACATACTTTCGCTAGATCCTGAGTCGAAGCGCTTGCGAATCAACCACAGACCTGAGTTGACCAGTTGTTAGTGGTAGGTTGAAAGTCTTCGGAACCCAGTTTGAGCTGGTTCGCTTGCGATTAGTTCTTCGGATTCCGGTATTGAAACCTGTATAGTGCGCTCTTCGCTCACGGACCTTTTCGATGCTTCAAGGAGCCTCACTACACCGGCTCCGATGGCTCCGTCGGATAGATTTGAGTAAGGCTCAGATGTCGAGTTGTTTTCGACACATTCGGCGAAGTGAATGATCTCCTCATGGAGCGTATTGCTTGGAACAGTCAATATTGTCTCCGCCTTGTCAGATCGTTGAAGAACCAGTTTCTGATCGAGACAGTCCAGGCGGGCCACCGCATCGCTTCCTACCACTGTCACATCTCTGTGCTTCTCAGAATCCAACCAGCTTAACTCAATGCTCGCGTTGACACCGTCAATGTGTTCAGCCGTAATGAAAGCGACTTCGTCGCCCGCTCCACCTCTGTAACCTCTACCCCTGCATGATATCTTGGTCGGCCACGTGCCGAGAATATTGTTACAGATGTCAAAGGGATGCGGGCCCAGATCTGTTATCACATCTCGATCTCTTTGGGGTGGTAGGAACCCAGTCCATTGGAGGCGAAGGTAGTAGATGTCCCCTAGAAGTCCGCTATCTATTACGCGTTTCAGCTCTTTGACTCCATTATTGAACCTATGAACGTGTCCCACGGCGAGAACTTTG
>VBAY01000173.1 GCA_005883085.1 Candidatus Bathyarchaeota archaeon | reverse complement strand
TGATCTTGTTCTCAACCTTCCAAACGCCCAGAAGCGGACAATTGATCTCAAGGTCGACTCATACTACGGGTCTGATTCATCCCGCAGGATTAGAGATCTATGCAATCCAGACAGCGGTTTCATTCTACTTGAAACAATCAGCCAGCTCCAGTATGATAGATCGAGAAAGGTTTCAACAGGTGGCACTCTTCCCGTTAGACAAAAAGGAGATGTCCCTGGCTGGTTCTTTACAAGTTCCGCCGATGAGGTCTATTACTACTTCCTCGCGCTGCTCAACACAGAAAACCAGCTAAACCCACTCTACTCGGAATACGTGGAACTTGTAAAGGGCGATCAGCGAACAGAGGAGGTTGAAAATCGTCTATTACGAGAACTGCGTGTAGATAGGGACTTGCTGGTGAGCTTTTCACTTTCAGAGGCGAGAGCTTGGTTTGATACCGTCCCTGAAACGGTGTTTCATGGGTATGCTCCCGCTCCTAACCCAAGCTATCTTACCCTGAGTAAGAGAGTCAAGCGTGATCTATTCATATCAAACGGAATTGGAAGGAGTCACGGGTCTATCTTCTCATTGGTCAAACCGAGAGCCGTTTCTACGTAATCCAAAGGCGCGATCCTTCATCGCCGATCATCAACATGGCCAAGGGGTTCGGTGTTCATTAGGCATCTAGGAGATGCTTCAATCAGTCAAACTAGTCTGATTCAGGTGGCCGACAACGATTAGCTCCCTGAACCCCTTTCGCCCTGTGCCTACGCAATTGATAGGGCGGTTGACGAGGATGTTCTTGCGACTGTAGTCATCGTACAATTCCCGAACTAGGCGCGTGTTTGAGTTTGAAAGCAATACTCTGCACCCTCGTCTCACAAGATTGGCAAACACTTTTGACAACTCTTTCTGATCTTCTTCCCGGAATCCTTTCGGCGTGTAATCCGTGAACGATGATGTTTCACTAGACGGATGATAAGGAGGGTCAAAGTACACGAAATCTCCCTTCTGGCAGGCTGTAGTGGCTTTCCGATAATCGATGGTTCGCAGAGTAGCATGGGTCTCCCGTAAGGCTTTGCTCACTGCTGCAACATTATTCTCATCGAATATCTTGGGGTTCATGTGATGGCCAAAAGGCACATTGAATTCTCCTTTGGGATTCACTCTGTAGAGACCGTTGTAGCATGTCTTGTTTAGAAAGATGAACCGGGCGGCACGCTCAATGGAGCCGGTTGGCTCCCAAGCTCTGATTTCGTAGTAGAAGTCTTCCTTGTTTGGAGTAGACTTGTATCTCCTTCGAAGGTTAGAGAGAGAGCGAACCAGATCTGAAGGCAGTGACTTTACGATTTTGTAGGCGTTGATCAGTTCGGGATTTGTGTCCGACAGGAATGCTTTGAATTTCGTGTCTCGGCGACAAACAGCTAAGAAAATTGCTCCCCCTCCAAGGAAAGGTTCGTAGTAGTTTGCTAGAGCGCTTGGAACAAATGGTAGGAGATGACGGACAAGGCTCCCTTTGCCACCGGCCCATTTAACAAACGGTGTTAGCCTTGGACTACTCGAGTCGACAGAGAGAGTCACGTCTTTCCGTTGTTCAACCTGCACGGTAGACACGAGCTCTTCAATCAGGACGACCTCCGACAATCAGTATTAAGGACTACAGCGATAACGTTCGAATGTTCCTTTGTTGAAGTGGTGCGCGGAAAAACTTGTTTCCGCATCGTTGTCGCTTGGCTGGTCTGTTTCGGCTGAGCCGCCACAACATAGTATCCTTGCCTTGACGAAGGGTTACTCAAGATGTCCCAAACGTGTCCCTGCCTCGCTCCAGATTTCCATTCTAGGCAGCGGACCCATATAGGAGCGATAGAAACGAAGGAGATTCAGCATTTCTCGGAAGTCCTTTCTGTTAACAATCCAAACCACGTTGCCTATCGACTCGCCTTTGTTCAGCATCACCTTCAGTCTGGCAATATGGCCTTCGACATGAAGGGGTACTACTCCATTCGATTCCTCTTCGAGAAGTACGACGTTTCCCATATCATCAATCCCTGCGTCGTCCCAGATGAAGACACGACTCGCGTTTGTGATCGGGTCTACGTAGGTGAACATTCCTGGTCGCACCGAGTGTCCTCTTCGTGTTAGCCCAAGGCTAGAAAAAATGTGGGGAAAGACAGACCTAGCCAACCCTGCCTCGCCTAGTGGATTTTCAGATCCTTGCGTAATTTGTCGAGTTCATTGGACAGTTCGAAGATTAGCTTCTTTTTTGCTGAATCCTGCGGGATGTCAAGATACTCGTTTCGAGGGATTGTTTGAAGCGCCTGCGTCGCCGCGGAGAGCGCTTGAAATGTTGGACTGGAGATTGCTGGATTTTTCGTGGATATTGCTATCCAGGCTTTTTCCATACCCTCGTTTTCTAACACTCGCTTAGCATCTGCATCTGCAAGGACATCGGGGAGGTGACGTACTTGTATTGCCATCGGGATTTTTCCCCCTGAAATGAGCGTTTGGAAATACGCCATATCTTTGGAATCACCTGGATCGAAGCTCCCATTCTTCTTCAGCGAGGCCCTCACTTTGTAAAGTTCTTCGAAGTAGCTGTAGTCCAAGATGCTTGCCCTGGTGTTGTTGCGCAAGTAATTTCTTGTCCATTCAAAAGCGGTCAGCTTCTGGTAGACCCACGGTCTGCTTCTCTCCGTGACTTCTGCGATTGTTTCTATAGGGAAACCATCTTGGTTCGCCATTCTGTGGATGTGTTCTGCTTGGTCGACTGCAGGCCAAGGATATTTTCCAGAGATATGTTCCCTAGCGAGGAGCACGTCTATCTCTTTGACACCTATGTCGCCCGGGAGGATTTTCGCAGGAATGTTGTTGCATATAGTCTGGGCGACATTTGCGTCTTGACCGGTCAGTTTTCCAGATTGCAGATTTGCCTTGAGTTTCCGAGCCACAACTACTCGACGATTGCCTTCGATCGTAGCTCCCGTTTCGTAAATCCAGAGCGGGTTCTGTATCCCTCCACTTCCAAGGATCGATTGGTAGAGTTTCTTAGTGCGGTCCTCGTCCCAAAGAAGGTCTTCTATTTCTTGTTCCGTGAGTACCTTGTTTCCGAGAAGCAACTCATGTCGAAGGCGTGGATTATCCGGGTTGAGTCGAAGTTGATCGACTTGCCACTTCTCATTCTTGACGAGAATGGGCCTTCCGTAGATTGTTACAGTTTCCGTCCCTGTTGAATTTGTTGCCATGTATCTCACTGTAAATATATTACAGTGAACTATTTAAATGCTG
>VBAY01000158.1 GCA_005883085.1 Candidatus Bathyarchaeota archaeon | reverse complement strand
CCAAGTCTTCCTCCTCTTCCTTTTTCTTCGCAACAACCACAGGCTTCGCCATCCTCTTCTCAATCTTGACCCTGGAAGCGGGCAGCGGTTTCCCATGCCCGGGACAGATGATTTGAGGACCGAGATCCAGGACTCGTTTTACACTCGCTTCAGTCTGACCAATATTCTCCATCAGCAAAGGCTCCACAAGTCGGCCCCGACGAGCCCGCAACAAGTCCCCGACAATAGCCACACTAGACTGGTTGAGAAAAAGCGTAACCGAGCCTTTGGTGTGCCCTGGCGTCCAGACAACCGACCCGTCCAAACCCACCTCCTCCAAGACCGACTCTTCGTCCGCCGCAAGATCCACATGTGCAGTCTGGAACTTGATGATCCGAAACAACTTCAGCGTCCAATATTCAAGCGTCGTTAGCTTTCTCACCATTTTTCCATAGAGACTCCAGGCGCTCGGAGCCTGTATCACGAGCGTCCCAGCTGCATACGGCTTCTCGAACGGATGTGAAGCAAGCTTCGCCCCGGTCCGTTTCTTCAAAGCTGCAGCGCTCCCAATGTGATCTAGGTGCCGATGCGTCAACAATATGAGCTTCAAGTCCGAAGGTTTCTTTCCGAGCTTGGCGATAGCCTTGAGAATTCCCTTCTCACTACCCGGCAACCCGCTGTCTACCAGCACAAGACCTCTTGGAGCGTCAACAAGGTACGCGTTCGCTGCTCTTGCCGGCACCCTGTAGACCCCCTCAGCAACCTCGCGCAACTACAGAGTCTTCCCTCCCCAGTAGCTCAAGGCCCGCGTTTTTTCTCTAGAACATTCTCGGGTCACAGTCGATCCATCTTTCGTGTCTCATCAATCAATACCCGATTTAAGAGTGGTGAACCGACCGCGCCACATCCCTAGTCCATTGAAATAGGGGACATCTCAGAAAGACTAGCGAGCGTTGAGCTTCTCTATCTCTTCCACACGCGCGAGAATCTCGTCCAGAGAACAAGGATCAAGATCAGGCTTCCGCATGTACGCAGCTGCCGTAGCGTTCGCGAAGATCAGCCGTTCTCTGTGGTCGAGCCCGATTCCTTGAGCCAGAATGTCACCTGCATTCCACGCATCTCCCGCCCCCGTGACCTTCAACGGAGTCGACATTGCACAAAGGACCCGTTCTCTTTGGCCGTCAATGAAGGTGGCTGAAAAGGCTGGAGTGTGAAGATCGACCCTACTCCCAAGCATACTGAAGACGCTGGCAGCCTGGAATAATTGATTCTCCTCACCTCCGTCAAACTTGCCGGTTTCCTCGGTAACCGCAGAGGCCAGTTGAGTAAGCTCGTTCTCGTTAACACTTAGAACGTCAACGAGTCCCTTGGATAGGACCCGTTCGTTGAGCCCTAGAATCTCGCTCGCCCTCGATGTAGGATCGCCTGGATCAAAAAACGTCACTCCTTTTCCCTCGGACTTTGCGATCTGAAACACTTTCTCAGCCAGCTCAGTTCCTTTCGAGTTCTGGTTCCAGTTGAAAACACAGACAAAGTCAGCCTCTCGGATCAGCTCCTTATCCTCCTGAGTTAGTTTCTCAGGGCCGAAACTCGATAGAGAACCAGGATCACTGGCCATGATGTTGACATGTCTGCCTGAATATTCCGCCTCGAAGGCAAGAGTCCTCGACAGTGTCCCGGTGGATCTCACGCGGGATAGATCTGCGCCCTTCAGAAAATGAGCGAGGGCGAGCTTTCCGAAGTCATCAGTTTCAACTATCGGAAACACCTTGACCCCAAGTTTCAAGAGCTGGGCCGAGAAGTTCGAAGCGTTTCCTCCCCTCCCCACTAGATGCTTCCATCCCAAAATGTTCCCGCCTCCCCTTTCTGCAACATCAACCATGGCCTTGGCCATCTCGTCAAGCTTGCCCGGATACGCAAGAATGTAGTCTAGATAGAAGTCGGGCATCGCGACCACTTTGAATGTCGGCTTCTCAGCGAGCTTTTCCTTCAGCGCGAACATGGGCTGAGACGCCTTGGTCGCCATCTTGATCGATGACATTTTCCTACTATTAGTTGATAAAGCTGGGCCAGACATGACATCGGAATTGGTCATAGGATATGACGCAGGGACAAGCCCGCCCAATAACTAGACAGAAGATTCAGCAACTCGGGTCACGAATCATCCGGACCGCAAGATTCGACAAAGACACCTTCCGTGAACTCAAGGAGGACAGGAGCGCGACAGGGCAGGCTCTCGCAGTCCTACTACTAGTCGGCCTATCCTATGGACTCGGGTTCAGCATCTTCAGCGGGCTCCAAACCAAGAGCCTGTCACCCAGCCAGCTGATATCTGGGACCATAGCCAACATGATTTTCACCGACTTCGCCGCCTTCATCTGGTCGGCAACAGTGTTCCTAGTTGGAACAAAACTGTTCCAGGGAAAAACGGGCTTCTGGGAACTCGCCCGGCCACTATTCTTTTCCGCGGCCCCGGGGATATTCTTCATCCTTATTGCAATACCTGTCAGACCGATAATCATAGCAACAACAATCATCGCCTCAGCCTGGATCGTCTCAGCTGAGTTTGTTGCCCTAAAGAGTGCGATGGGTTTCAATACACAACGAACGCTCCTGACGTCTGTTGTTGGACTGCTAACCCTCATCTTCATCCAGATGACAATATAGCCGGCTTCGCTCTAACCCAACTTGCCGGAAGTTGCCTATCTATTTGAGCAAGGCAACTCGTCTCCAAGACATTTTCTCATGAGTTGATAAGAGCCGGAACAGTACGAACGTGGGAAGAGGGGACACTAACACAATTGACTCCATACTCAGGGTCCAAACAAGACTTCAACCTGCGAAGGATGGGCTCGCGAATGTTGAAAGCGGCAAGATTCAACGGAGATATCTTCAGAGAACTGAGAGATGACCCCAGTGGCACAGCACAATCACTCTCTCTCGTCGCCATGGTCGGGCTTTGTTACGGCGCCGGACTAGGTCTCTTCGGTTTCTTCATCGCCGGAATATCTATGCTCGAAATTCTCACCATTGCGCTCATAGGCTTGCTCGCGGCCATCCTAATCGCACTAGTCTGGTCAGCTACATCCCTCCTAATAGTCACAAAACTCTTCAGGAGGAGAATTGGCTACTGGGGCTTCGCCCGCCCGTTTTTCTTCTCCTGGACGCCAGGGCTTCTATTCATTCTGATGTCGGGTCCAATCCCCATAGTTTTCGAAATCGTTCGG
>VBAY01000157.1 GCA_005883085.1 Candidatus Bathyarchaeota archaeon | reverse complement strand
GGCCGAAACCTTCTAGGTCAACGACAACGACTCCTCCACGACCCGACCTGCAAGAATCTCTATCTGGAAAGGAAAATTGTTCTCAGGAAGATCGACGATGGGAAGAAGGACGAGCTTCAAGCCATCGAGAGACTTCACTCGGCCGAGGAAAAGATCAAAGCACTGAACAAGCACTTCGAGGAACTCTTGGTTCAGGCAGAATCAAAGACCAAGGAATACCTCTCACGCGACGTTCAGATAGAACGAGCACGACCGTCGAAATAGGTTCCTAGACAATATTGATTCCATAGGCCGCTATTACCGGCGGCGAAAGCTAGGAAGTGCGACTCAAGTCTTCGCTTATCTTCCGAAGAAGAGAATTGAACATGTCAGCGGTTAGTGTACCTGTTTGAGTGTTTCTTGGACTGGGATGGTATGATGCAACGATCTTCCGCCCGTCTTGTAGGTGGATTTCGAGCCCGTGTTCAAACCTTGGAATCTTAGACGCGAAGAGGTTGTCCTTCGTCAATAGAGTCATCATAGAACGATAAGCAAACTTCCCAAGGCAGAGGATGACTCTGGACTTACTGCAGATCTCCAATTCGGACTTCAGGAAATGGGTACAGTTCGACGTTTCTTCGCTCGTGGGTCTATCGTTGGGAGGGACACATTTTACAGCCGCAGTCATGTAAACTCCATGCAATTCCAACCCGTCATCCACGTCAATAGAGCGAGGCTGGCTTGCATATCCTGCCTCGAAAAGCGCCTTTACGAGGAAGTCGGCACTCTTATCCCCGGTGAACACCCTTCCGGTCCGATTCCCGCCGTGAGGAGCCGGAGCAAGCCCTATGACGAAAATCGAAGCCGCGATATCACCGAAACCGGGAACGGGTCGGCCCCAGTAATTGCAACTCAGAAACCGCTTTTTTTTCGCACGCGCTACCGACTCGCGATATTGGACCAGCCGAGGACAATCCCGACAATCGACAACTTCCCTATTCAAATCGATGATCCGCTGGTTTGCCAGATTCGAGGTCGCTTTGACCATATCCCCATTCATGAGAGCCAGCTCGCTCATTCTGTTAGATCATCTAATGCTAGATTAACAAATTCAGTGCAACGTTCGTTGATAAGAGAGTTCAATCCTATCTCTCTATATAAAGCGGGACCCTTCAGTCGCTTATATGAGAGGTCCGAAACCTCGAGGATTATTCCTATACAGAGTCAGTGATTCTGATGATATCGGTTCCCCCCAGGCGCTTCCATTATCTATTTTCTGCGAATCAATCTCTTAGTAATTATCCAGAATAGAACCGCCCAGCAATGATCGTTAGCGTACTGAATAACAAAGGCGGAACCGGAAAGACGACAACCGCAGTGAACCTCGCAACGGCAACTGCGATCGAAGGGAAAAAGACCCTGATCGTGGACCTGGACCCTCAAGGGAACGCTACAACTGGACTGGGCTTCGAGAAAGCAACCCTCTCTTCAACAGTCTACAACGTTCTCTCTCAATCACGCAAAGCCGAAGAAGTCCTCCTGAACACTCGCATCGAGAAACTCTCGCTACTACCAAGCAACCTAGATCTAGCAGGTGCAGAAGTCGAACTCTCATCAACCCCGGGCAGAGAATACGTGCTCAGAGAATCAATTAGCCCTATCAAAGACCAGTTCGAACAAGTCGTAATCGACTGTCCACCGAACATCGGACTACTTACGCTCAACGCCCTCGTTTCATCCGACTTGGTCCTCATCCCCGTGCAATGCGAGTTCTATCCAATGGAGGGATTACCAACGCTTCTCAAAGTCATGGACCTCGTAAGATCCCGGCTGAAAGCAGCTTTCGACTACAGGATAATACTAACAATGTACGACCGAAGAACAGCGCTATCACGCCGAGTCATGCAACAAGTCAACGAAAACTTTGGCGAGCGAGTTCTGAAATCCGTAATCCCCAGATCCGTCCGAATGGCCGAAGCACCAAGTAAAGGTCTGCCGGGCATAATATACCGGCCGAGAAACCCTGCATCGGAACAATATCGCGTACTGGCAAAGGAACTGCTTCAGGTCCAACCACTCGCAGCCGCCTAGCTTGGAATCCAAGGACGATAAGACCCAACGCCGTGTAGGAGAAATTCACGGCAAACCCCCCACTTTGTATTCCATGTTCTTCGGGGCTATAGCTCATCGTTCGTGTCAGTCTTCTGAGAGTAGGTCATCAGCATCGGGAACGATCAGAGAACCGTCCTCTTGAGGGATGCTAGAACATCGTCAAGAGTCGGGTAGGTTCTCTCTGGAAGTTCCTCAAGGACTTCTCGCGCCCTCGCCAGCTCTTCAACTCTCTTGTCAAAGAGCTTCCAACCTTGTTCCTCTATCAGTTGGGACCTGGTGGTCGGGAACTTTGCATCCTCCTTCAAGACTTCGCCAAAGGATCCAAGCCCGACTTGACCCGTAATTGAAGGGAACTTTCCAGAGGTTAGGAAAGTCCTCAAACGCGCAGCGTCTCTATACATCCTGACCCCATGAAATGCGAGGATGCTTTTCTCGAATTTTGGCCCAGATGCCTTCGTAGCGATACCTCGAAGCTCGTTGTCGTCAAACTCGTAAATGTTCTCTTTTCCTTTGCCAAACAGCCTACTGTAAAGGATGCTTGAGTCAACCTCAGGGTCTTGCGTAGAAAGGTCAACACAATGTACCGCGTTGTAGTCCCGTAGAATCTTCAACGTATCCTCTGTTGGATCGCCTCCACGAAACTCGATGGCGATACGGGTCTCGCCAAAGCTTGTCGTTGAGAGAAAGTTGTTCAGTCTGGAAGCCAATTCTATATCTCCAACAAGCGCTTTCGGAACTAGAATTGTGAGAAGGGTTGCCTTCAGGCATTTGCAAGTCTTTTTCATGGAATCAATTATGCGGATGGTCTTGGGGGTCAACTCAAACCGATGAAGTTCTGCAAGATCCCTCTGACACCGAACTGAGAACTCGAACCCAGGCAAGACTCTCCTTCGCCAACTCGCTACTGCTGAGGGACTCGGGAGCCGGTAGTAGGTGCTGTTTACTTCCACGAAATCGTACGCTGATGAGTAGGCTTTCAGCCGGTCGCCATTAGGGATATTGAAGTAGTCCCAACCGCCCGCGCCGATCCGAATCTGACCCATACCTTCTTGAGACGGTTTGCAAGCCCTCGGATTTAGGCAAGAGGTAGGCGAAGACGAGTCGGTTACTTCTAGGGACGTCCGGGTGGTCGTACCCAGAATGGGTAGGGGTATTCTATCCAACCTCTACCGAGAGCAAACTCAAGCACTACACGCAAGTATTTCCAACCGCCGAGATCGATTCCACATTCTATGCGTTCCCTCAGCCCGGCACGGTGTTAGGCTGGAACAGATTCTCTCCAAAGGAATTCATCTTCTGCGCGAAGATTCCCCAAATCATCACCCATGACAAACTGGCTGAGATCGGTCCTTCCTTGGAGTCTGAACTGGATCGCTTTGCCGAGTTGATGCTTCCACTGAACAACAACGGAAAGCTTGGGTGTCTACTTCTCCAGATGCCCCCCAAGTACAAGTATGATCTAAGCCATCTGGAAGGCTTCCTCTCCATCCTTCCCCATGGCTTCAAGTATGCAATTGAGTTCCGGCACAAGTCTTGGCTTCAAGACTCGACGTGGCCTCTGCTCTCCAAGTACAATGTGGCATACACGATAGTGGACGAGCCTCTACTCCCGCCTGAAGTTCACGTAACAGCAGATTTCGCATATATCCGTTGGCACGGGCACGGACAGCGACCTTGGTACGATTACCACTATACTGAACAGGAACTAAAATCATGGATGCCTAAAGTCAAAGAGATCGAACCCTCTGTCAAGACCACGTATGGCTACTTTAACAACCACTTCCATGGATACGCCGTTGAAAACGCACTTAGAATTCTCCAGATGATGGGGAAACTTACTCCAGCTCAAGGAGCCGCGTTCAACAGGGCCAAGGGTCACTTGGAGAAAGGAAAAGGTCCCGAGGGCTTGGGAGAATGGGTCAAAGGAGGCGATGATCGCCCGAAAATTATCGACTTGCTCAGCGCCCTGATGGGTGAATCCAGGCTAGCCCGAGCACTGGCTATCCACGATGAGGAAGTAACCATCAAGACCCCTACCGACGAAAGAGTTGTCGCGAAGATCCGCGACTACAATTTGACAATGGACTTTGAGACGAGAACAATAACCCATGATTGTGGAGATTGGGAAAGATCGATCGAAACCCGCCAGCTCTGCAAACATGTAGGCAAGGTCCTATTGTTACTGCCCGAGAAAACGGCGTTGGGATGGGTCACTCAAATTCATGAAGACCCTGAGGCGTGGCACTACCTAAAGCCAATTGGAAAAACTGTCGCTACCTAGGTTGCTAGCTAGCCTCCGCGGGAAGATTCTTCTTCGATGACCATTCGTGCCAAGATCCAACATAGTTTCTAGCTTTGTTGTACCCCATTGACCTAAGTGCGTAGAACGCAGCCGCCGCGCGAGCGCCTCGATGACAGTATACGACTATGTCGGATCCGGGGCGGAGGCCCTTCGATCGAAGCTGTTTCTCGATTGATCGACGATTCTGGAATCCGCCTCTTTCGTCCAGAAAGTTCGTCCATTCAAACCATACGGATCCTGGTATTCGTCCCGAACGCGGACAACATTCCCGTTTTTCTGATCCGTCGTATTCTCCTCTGCTCCTGACGTCCAAAACCAGCCCGGTCCGGGACGTGGATAGGGATCTCACGTTGCCAACCGTCGCCAGAACGCTAGGGTCTGGATTAGCTTTGAACTTAGTTTGGACAACCGCTCTACGCTTCTTCTCGACTGGATAGTTGGAATCCTGCCAGGCACGGAACCCTCCCTCAAGCATCAACGGGCTCTGAATTCCGGCGTATTCAAGCATCCAAGCGACTCGTGCAGCTCTCATCCCGAACCTTGACTCGTACACGACCGTTATTTCGTTGCCTTTGAGGCCAAGCCGTCCGAGCTTCGCTTCGAGATCGTGTTGAAACACTCTCAGATTCTTGCTGTCAGTTCCAGGAACAAAATAATGGAACAGGTCAGCGTTTCTAGCTCCCGGAATATGGGCTCTTGAGTAGGCGTTCCTAGAGCGAGCATCCAGGACAACGACTTTTTTGGAAGATAGATGCTCCTTCAGCCAAGCTGAATTGACTGTGGCTTTCAGAGCCCTCAGATGTCCTGGGTTCTACTCAGATTTGAGAATCTGCACCGGACAGGCAGCGAGTTGCTTGAACCTTTCGGCGTCACTCTCAGAACCGACGATGGTTCCGTAGTGCATGGGGATGGCAAGCTTGGGTTTGATCATTCTAGTGGCTTCACCGGCTTCCTCAGGTGTCATTACATATGTTCCGCTAACCGGTAGAAGGGCTATGTCGGTCTTGAAACTCTTCATCTCCGGGATTGGGTCGGTGTCGCCAGCGTGGTATATTCGAACTCCCTTGACGGATAATATGAAGCCGATTTTTCCGTCTTCTTTCGGGTGAAACGGTTTGCCAGGTTCACGGAATTTGTTCAAGTTGTAAGCAGGAACCACTTCGAGAGATACATCGCCCAAGACAACCTTCTCGCCCGGTTTGACCGCCTTAACCTCCTTGACTTTCAGGCTTGAAAGCTCCTTCTTGCACGCGGGAGTGGTGATGACGGTCGTCTTCTCCGAAGACACCTTCTTGATATCGTCTAACGAGAGATGGTCAAAATGCTCGTGGCTGATCAGAAGGACATCGGCTTTGTCGGGGATCGGGCGAATCTTGAAAGGGTCGATGATGATGGTTTTACCGTTCTTAATTCTGAAGGAGTCATGGCCCAGCCAACTAATCTTAACACCTTGATACTCGAACATTCGGCGCCCCTATTCTCGAATCTCATCTTACACAATAATTAAGCCTTCCAGAGAGACAAACGTTCGAGAATACCCATAAATCAGTGGGTAGGCGATCTTTGGAATATACGATGTACGACGTGATCATCATAGGGTCCGGTTCAGCGGGCTACACGGCCGCGATATACTCGTGTAGGGCAGGAAGGAAAACCATGCTCATCGCTGGCTCGATACCTGGGGGCCAGTTGATGCTCACATCCGATGTGGAAAACTTTCCAGGGTTTCCGGAATCGATACTTGGACCCGAACTGATGGAACGGATGAGGAAGCAATCTGAACGTTTCAATCCAGAAATTATCTACGACGACGCTTCTACGGTAAACTTCAAGTCCAAACCTTTTGAGATCACGGTCGGAAAACGTGTCCTTCAGGGAAAGGCGGTCATCATAAGCACAGGGGCAAACGCGAAATGGCTGGGTATACCCTCAGAGACTAAGCTTAGAGGACACGGGGTTTCAAGCTGTGCAACTTGTGACGGCTACTTTTTCAAAGAAAAGGACGTGGTTGTGGTCGGGGGAGGAGACACGGCCTTGGAAGAAGCCACGTTTCTTTCCAACATCACCAAGATGGTAACCGTGGTCCACCGTAGGGATAAGTTACGAGCGAGTCAAATAATGCAAGAGCGTTCTCTGAAGAACCCGAAGATAAAATTCGTATGGGATACGGTAGTGGATGAGATATTGGGGGACAGCAATGTTACAGGGGTCAAGAGTAGAAACCTCAAGACTGGAAAGGAACACGTTCTCAAGACCGACGGCGTGTTCGTGGCAATTGGATACGAACCAAACACTGCGATATTCAAGGGACAAGTGGACCTCGACTCCAAAGGCTACATTGTTACCCATAATGAGACTGAAACGAACGTTCCGGGAATATTTGCGGCTGGAGATGTGAGAGATTTCAGATATCGACAGGCCGTCACCGCTGCAGCGGACGGCTGCAAGGCAGCGATGGATGCTGATAGGTTCATTGGCGAACATTACAAGAACTGAGACCTGAATTCTTGAAATGTCCAAAGTGTGACTTGCAGCTCGACTTCGTCGGGCGATACATCGTCCAAGAAGACTTTGAAGCCGGGGCTCCCGCCCAGATAAGAGACATGGAAGTCTGGCAGTGTGATATGTGCAAGACATACTACGAAACCAGC
>VBAY01000170.1 GCA_005883085.1 Candidatus Bathyarchaeota archaeon | reverse complement strand
GACAACCAATGCTTTTCGAACCGTGGACTCTATCTCCACGTGTTTGAGCGAGACAATACTATCCACGAGAAAACTGATACCTCCGTCGGGCAGTGCTTTCGATTGGTCAGAGGAGTCGCCGCTCTCCCAAATGAGCAGAGAGCCGAGGCCCTTGGCCTTCAATAACATGATCAATCGATAAAGTTCCCTCCTCAGGTCATCGTGGCTCGTGAACATGGCTAAGTGGCTCAGGCTGTCAACCACAATCCTCTGCGCATGGATCTCTTTGATCGGCTCTGAGAGGATGTTCTCTCCACCGCTATCCTCCAAGAGAATGTTTGGAGAGGTGCAGATCAATCGGAACTTGTCCTCATCCTCTAGCTTGCGTATGTCCCATCCTAGGCTCTGGCTGTCCCTGTAGATCTGATTGGGTAGTTGTTCGAAGGTCACGTAGATTCCGTTCTCTCCGAATTGTGTTGCCCCGTTCACGAGGTGTTGGATTGCAAGGGTAGTCTTTCCTGTCCCGGCCCCACCTGCAAGCAGCACCGCATCTCCTGGTAGGAAGCCCCCGCGCAACATGTCGTCTAGTTCTTGTATCCCGGTTCGTAGCCTCATTTTCTCCGATCGACCCTTCCCAGCGACCAGGCCTCTTACTCGGCCAGCCATCGCTGGCATCCCGTGGATATGAGAAGATTGTAACTCTCGTCCATCACACAACAAATAGTGCGAGCAACCTATCAGAACTTGATAGATTATCCCAGCACGTCTACTTTAGAAGAGCCTCAGCAATTCTTTCCCTGTTGGAATAGCTCCACTGCGCAGCTCTCGAATACAAGGCAAGCCTGTATCCCCTCGCCCTTTCAGGATCGTTCCTTAGCATCCAAAACGCGTAGACAAAATCCTCGATGAAACCAGCGATCATCAGGTTCGGAATTAGTCGGATCTCATTACTGGACATGGGATGATATTGCTTGTAGAACAACAGAAATTGTTTTGCGAGATTTAGGTCCAGTCGATACTTGGCCCTAGCGTCTCTAAATGCAGTGTTGTAGAACTGTGAGATGTCCCTAATAGTTGGTCCATTCGTCGTGCTAACATTTTCGAAGTCAAGCAGTCCAACCAGCATGCCATTTTTCCAGATCAGGTTTTGCGGATTAATGTCTCCATGAATTGGGTACCGTCTCAGGTTCGAGTATGGACTTTCATCTAGACTCCGCAGCATTGGCTCCAATATCTTAGATTCCTTCACAAACGTAACATCATCTCGGTTGGCTCGATTTCTACGGAGGATCTCCACCTGGTAGTCTCCAATCTCCTTCAACACTGGGGTTCTGTTGAACAGATCTGAGTGGCGTCTTCCATTGCTAAGGTGTGATTTTTCTATCAACAGATGGTACGTTGCGATCATTCTTGCAGGCTGAGCGAGACGCGACTTGTTGAATCTCTCGACGAAAGTGCCTTCGAGAAACTCGTAGAGCCAGTAGAACCGGCCTTGAACGGCGATGAACAGCTCACCATTAGCAGTCGGGATGGCTGAAGGAATCTTGTAAGGAAAACTTGAGCGCATGAGATAGTTAAGATAAGATAGTTCGAACTCCAGTTCAGCGGAGGTCCTGTGGTGAGCCGCCTGCCGCAGAACATATTTTCCCTTGAACGTCCCGATGACGAAGTTGTGGTTAACCTCACCTTGTCCGACACGCCTACAATTGATTACTCGACCGATATTCCACGCTGAAACAACATCCTTAGCTTCTCTGGGAATCTGCAGACTACAACTTCCTCCAGCGTGAATCTACACACCTCGGTTCGCGAGTACATATGGAAATATTGTCAGCGCGCTTTCAATGGAGCGTTGACGCTGCGCATCGCGAAATTCTCCGTCCACCACGAACGAAAGTTCTCAACTGTAGCCTCCGGGGCCCCTTCGAACGTAAAATGCCGGACGTGTGGCAGAAGGATTAGACGATTGTTGGGAAGTTCTTTTGCCCAGCGTTCAGGCCACTTCTGGCCCGTCATGGGGTCAGCTTCGCCAAACTGGATTAGCACGGGCTTCTCGCGGAAGGCCAGTAGGGCCTGGTCAAGGTCTTCTTGTGTCGCGTGATCGTTGAAGCTTGCGAAAAGTCTTAGTGCTCGGTTCCTTGTGTTCCTCTTCTTGAAGGGCCTCGTGTACTGCTCTCGCTCTTCCTTCAACAGACTCCTAGTTCCCAATCCCATCTTGGATCCCATCGACCAAGCGAGAAAATTCGTGTATCTGTTTACGAAGCGGAAGACAGGACTTGTGACGACACGGAGTGTCCAGGCTACCGACCGATATTTCTTGATTGACCATCCGAAAGTGCCTCCGACAACGAGACCGAGGACGCGATCCGCTTGTCGTGCTAGAGCGAGTATCGCGGTTGGCCCGCCCCCATCGTTGCCCCAGACGATCATGTTTCTCAGGTTGAGATACGCCACGAACCGTTCTAGGACATGGCTCTGTGAGCGGAGAGCATAGTCGTAGCCCTCAGCCGCTTCTGAGAGTCCATAGCCTGGGAGGTCAGGCGCGATGCATCGAAACTTGTCGCTGAGCCGCTTGATATGGTAGCGGTACGTGAAGCTCCAGCCTGGGCCTGGGTGTATGAAGAGCAATACAGGTGCGTCCCGCGATCCCTCGTCCACATAGTGGATGGAGTGTCCCTCGATTTCGACCCAGTTATCATGAAACGGGTAGAGGTTGGAATCCACCCAGTCAGGACAACCGGCCTTCTCTTGCATCTCGCATCACTCCCTGTCCTGCAGCTCGAAGCATGGATGACGCCTGGCGGCGGACACGACTGCCCCCTTATTTTTCGGTAGACTGGGTTTTGCAGCTCTCATGAGCTTAGGGAAGTCCTCCGCGAGATTTAGTGATGCGTTAAGTCGAGCTTTCGATTAAGGGAGATCGTTGCCTCCTTCGACCTTGGACTATTCGGAAAAAAAGGAAGACCGGTCGTGAGAATAGGGTGCCTTGGTACCCAGTTTCATCTCTTTTCCTCTTGATCAGTATCCGAATTCAAAATGGCCCCAAAAAAAGGGGAGAGCCTAACATGCTCGTTAGGCCGTTCTGTTATGGGTCGAAGTGGTATTGCAATGAATAGGTCCCGGTAACGGTACTGGGGCCTGTCACTGTGGGTTGGAAGATTCCCTGGGCGTGCAGTCCTGCTAGGCCTGCGGTGCCCTGTTCGACGACGAATTGACCTGAGCCAGATGCGCCTGTGCCAGTGCTGCTGCCGGTGATGACCGCGGTCCCGGACCTGCCGTTGACTGTTCCGGTGAATGTTCCAGTGTCGTGGGAGTTGAAGGTGCCGTCAGGGTGGATTATCTCCACGCCATTCGCGATTCTTGTTCCGGTGAGGAAGCCTGATAGTGTCTGTGTCTCGATGGCGGTGATGATGGTGTTGCCGTCAGCTTGGCTGATGCTGGTGATGGTGACAGTTGCTGTGAAGCTTCCGGTCGCAGATGCTGGGGTGGATGCGCTTGCAATGGGCATGA
>VBAY01000169.1 GCA_005883085.1 Candidatus Bathyarchaeota archaeon | reverse complement strand
TCCTTCTTGCAGAAGGGCCTGGCGCAAAGAGATGTCTCCCAGCAGGACCGTTCAGAGGTCCGTTACGCCAGATTCTGTCAAAGCCCTCATGATTATCGAGGCGATTGTCATCGCCTTCTTCTCGTTTTGGCTTGCTAACGAGTACGTTTACAACGTATACTTCCGAATATACGTGAACAGCGTGAACAGCGTCTTCATAGAACACTTCACAACCTACACAATCGCCCTGGGACTTGGAATTGGCCTAGCGGGGACAGCTGCCGCGGCGACCCTCTACAAGAAACTTAGAGAAGCCAGATTGAAACTAGAATTCGTTGCCCCGAAGATCAGAGGTTCTCTTGAGCAAATGCTAGCAAGTCTTCCCTCAATGGAACCGCAGGCGGTCATTCCACCAATTAGCAATGCTCCCGTCATCACAACCCAACCTGCCTTGGAGGCTACGACAACCGTTAACCCCATTTCCCCTGCTTCTCCTCTGCAACCTGCGGAAGAGAAGTAATTTCTCTCAGGGTTTCTCGCCTAGTTCCTTGGCGAACTCCGTCAACAGTTCTCTCTGCCGACGAGAGAGATCCCTCGGAATCTCAACATCAACTCTTACAAGCTCATCTCCTCGTCCCCATCCTCCAACCCTTGGGAAGCCTTTGCCCTCCAGGCGAAATACTGTTCCCGGTTTTGTCCCTGGTGGAATCTTTAGTTGTGCCTTTCCACCGATTGAGGGCACTTGAAGCTCTCCGCCGAGCGCGGCTTTGGGAAAACTGACTCTGGTTTCGTACAGAATGTTGTCGCCATCTCGTTTGAAGTCGGCGTGAGGCTTCAATCGTATCCGGACATAGAGATCTCCACTGCGCCCACCCTGAGTAGCGTTCCCCTCTCCCCTAATGCGGAGGCTCTGACCTTCGTCAGCTCCAGGGGGAACTTTCACCTGGAGCTTGGTCCTTGAACGTGCAACGCCGCTTCCGCTGCAGTTCTTGCATGGCTTGTCGATGATGCTTCCTTCTCCTCTGCACTTTGGACAGGTGGTTATCTGAACGAGCTGGGCGAACCCCGCTCGACGGACGGTTTGGACCTGGCCTCGGCCATGACAGTTGCCACAGGTCCGCCTCGAGCTCCCTGGCTGGGCCCCGGTCCCGTTGCATTCCTTACACTCAGCGAGTCGAGGAACTTCTATCTCTCTTGTCGCTCCATGGGCGACCTCGTCGAAGCTAATCTGCAAATCGTAAAGTAAGTCTTCGCCTCGGGAGGGAGCGCTTGTGCTTTCGAAGTTCTGGAAGCCTCCGAATCCGCCAAGGATCCGTTCTACGAAGCTGCTGAACCCGCCCCCGAATGAGCCGAATCCCATGTCTCGGAATATGGAGTCGAAGTCCGCGCCCCGGAAAATGTCTTCAGTGTTATATTTCTGGTAGATTCCCTCGCGCCCGAACTGGTCGTATTGTTTCCGCTTCTCTTCATCGGACAATATTGCATAGGCTTCGGAGATTTCCTTGAACTTCTCAGTGGCCTCGGGAGCCTTGTTTCTGTCCGGGTGATACTGTAGGGCGAGTTTTCGGTAGGAGCCTTTTATGTCGTCCTTGGACGCGTTTCGAGGAACCCCGAGCACGTCGTAATAGTCTCGCTTCTCCATTCTTTCCGATTCATCTCGCTCTACCGAGAGCCTTCGTCCTTTACCTCTCTGAACTCCGCGTCTACAACATTATCATCCTTAGACTGGTTGGCTCCCGGCGATGTTGCCTGCTGGGCGGGTTCTTCGGGCTTCTGAGCGACCTTCTGGTAGATCTCGGCGCCAATCTTCTGGAGTATTCTTGAGAGATCGTCGCTGGCCGATTTTATCCGGTCAGCCTCCTTCCCAGATAGGGCGGCTCGCAGGGTGCCTGCTGCCTTGTCGATGGCTTCAACCTGTTCTTTCGTAATCTTGTCTTTCAACTCGTCCTTTGTCTTGTCAGCGGTGTAGAGCATACTTTCCGCGGTGTTCCTGAGTTCCACCTCTTCCTTTCGTTTCTTATCCTGATCCGCGAACTGCTCAGCTTCGTGGACCATCTTCTCCTTCTGATCCTTCGAGAGCTTGGTCGAGGCGGCGATCGTAATCTTGTTCTCTTTCGATGTTGCTAGGTCCTTCGCAGACACATTTAGGATACCGTTTGCGTCAATGTCGAAGGTCACCTCAATCTGGGGAATACCTCTCGGTGCCGGCGGAATACCTGTTAGGTTGAACATGCCTAGAGATATGTTGTCTGTCGCCATAGCGCGCTCCCCCTGGAGGACGTGAATAGTGACAGTGGTCTGGGAGTCGGCTGCTGTCGAGAATATCTGGCTGCGTTTTGTTGGGATGGTCGTGTTTCTCTCCATGATCTTTGTGGCAACGCCTCCCAGTGTTTCCACGCCAAGTGACAATGGCGTAACGTCCAGCAGGAGGATGTCCTTGACCTCACCCGCGAGAACTGCGCCTTGAATCGCCGCTCCGACAGCAACGCATTCCATTGGGTCAACTCCGCGCTCAGCTTGCTTGCCGATTATGTCCTCAACGAATTTCCGGACGAGTGGCATGCGGGTCTGGCCGCCGATGAGGATGATCCTGTCTACGTCCTTGGGCGTAAGTTTCGCGTCATCGAGAGTTCTCTTGATCGGCGTCTCAACTTTTCGGACTATGGGATTGGCGAGCTCTTCTAGCTTGGCCCTCGTCAGGGTCGTGTGGAGGTGTTTGGGCTGAGATGAGTCGGCGGAGATGAAGGGTAGATCGACATCAGTTGTGAGAAGGGTGGAAAGTTCGATCTTCGCCTTTTCCGCGGCTTCTTTGAGCCGGGTCATAGCCATGCGGTCGTTTCGGACGCTTATGCCCGTCTGGCGCTGAAACTCGGTGAGCAAGTACTCGACTATCGCGTTGTCAATATCTGTTCCGCCTGTCTGAGTGTCCCCACTGGTTGATAGGACCTGGAAGACTCCGCCGCCGAAGTCCATTATGGTGACGTCATGTGTTCCCCCTCCGAAGCTGAACACCATTATTTTCATCTCCTTGTCCGCCTTGTCCAACCCGTACGCGAGGCATGCGGCAGTGGGTTCGTTGATTATTCTAGCAACTTCGAAGCCCGCGATTTCTCCAGCGTCCTTGGTTGCTTGTCGCTGGTTATCGTTGAAGTGAGCTGGGACGGTGATTACCGCTTTCTTGGTCGCGCGTCCAAGGAACGTTTCGGCGTCTTGTCTTATCTTCTGAAGTATGAACGCGGAGAGCTGCTGTGGAGTGTAGTCTTTCCCGGCAATATGAACCTTGTACTCGGTTCCCATCTTCCTCT
>VBAY01000168.1 GCA_005883085.1 Candidatus Bathyarchaeota archaeon | reverse complement strand
AGGGTCTTAGTAGATGATTATCAGCGAACGATATACAACTCCTCAGAGGCAACCCTTCGAGCTGCATGCGTGGTTATGGAACCACGCAGTAATCTGAGTTTGAGCTGTTTCTAGGGTTTGCAAATGGGAGGGGGCGAGACACTAGGAAACTCATAAGTTTGAGCCAGACCCTTACAATGCTGTTCGATGAGAGAGCTTCTCCCTACTATTGCTGCTGCAGTAACACCGCTCATACTATTGGCGACACTGCTGGTCGGGCCCACTCTTGGCCTGGTGGAATGGCAACCTCCTATTCTGTGGACGACAGAATTCGGGAATATCGGCCCCAATATCCAAAACCAGTTGACCTCTATCACAACTGACAAAACCGGACTATACGCCGCGGGATCCCTTGAGACCTATTCTACAGCAACGGGATACAGCAGCTACAGCTTCCTGAACAGATACGATCCCAACGGCGGCCAAGTCTGGTCCCAGAACCTTGGAAACTCGGTCGTATTCGGGATTGGCGCTGGGGCAGATGGCGTGTATGTCGCAAGGTCTAATGGTAGTGCCTATGTTGTCCAAAAGTACGACTTGAGCGGAAGTCCAATTTGGGCTGATCAACTCGGGACCCTCACGATTTATGCCTCCCCTATCTCCGTCGGAGGAACTGGAGTGTATGTAACCGGTTTTGGCCCTCAGAATCCGAATAATACCACGCCTCTCTTGGTTCGTGCCTATGATTTCAACGGCAACTCTGTGTGGACCAACGTTCTTGCCAATGTGAATTACGGAGGTGCTTCGCGAGTCTATGCAGATTCAAGCGGGGTTTACGTCACGGAGTCCGACGGGGTGAATCCGGTGGACAGCCACGCCTTTGTTTCGAGGTACGATATCAACGGGGCTCTTCAATGGACGCGTCAATTTGATGAGCCTGGCTTCACGTGTTGGTGTGGGACCAATGGGATCTCTGGCGACGCCTCCGGAATCTATGTATTAGGGAGTACACGGAACGCTCTTCCTGGACAGTCTTTGGTAGGTCATACTGACACGTTCATTCGCAAGTACGACTCGAAAGGCAACGCCTTATGGACAATCGAGTTTCTCGCCCCGTATTCCACTGGAGCAAGTGACGAGCATATCTCCGCGAACCCATCCGGCATATTCCTCCTGGTTTTTGGGAGCATGTTGAGATACGACAGCAACGGTAACCGTGTTTGGTCTATCCCCTTGCATCAGACAACTGGTGCTCTTTCGGTGGGAGAAAACAATGTGTATGTGGGAGGCCCCTGGGGGTCTGATCCTGGCCGCAAGGCGTTCGCTGAAGCCTATGACGTGTCTAGTTCTCTCGTTCTCTTCGGAGTCAACCCACCGTTTTCCTTCGTGATCGCCGGTTTGCTCGCCAGCGCTGCAGCACTCAGTGTTGTATGGCTCAGAAAGGGGTGGAAAAAGAAAGTTCGACGGGCTACACAACGTCCGTTAGTAAGGACTAGCCGCGACTTGGTAACGCTTTGAGGCAAGAACCGAATTTGAGGTACAGCTCCATAGCGCCGATATTGTAATCGAGGTTCAATTACCGTCCCTCTCCAAACCACGTTCTGTAGTTCTAGGTCATTGTGATTCAGTGCAAGTCTTTGGTCATTAAAGTGAAAGTCTGGAGGGAAAGAATAATACTTGGCAAGGACATTTTTTCTATTACAGGAATGGCTGGTTCTAGTCCGGCTCGGCGCAGAAAGTCGCGTCGTCGAATTTACACTGCACTTCTCTTGACCGTTATCATAGTGATAGGTGTCTACTTCCTGTATTTCGCTCCGGGTCCTCCCATCGTCGTCGATTTCACTTTCCAAATGTCGATCCAGATATCGATACAGGCACCGAACGGCACAAAGGTTTCGTTCCTTGGCCAGGATACGCCCGTAGGTGTCGCGGGATATCCTTGGCACAATCATACGTATGATGGTCAGGGAGCTATCATCAACAATGTTGCCCATTATCCTGTTTATTCGGAGCAGAATCCTGACCCGTACCCCGGCTATACTGTTATTCATGTCGCGTCGACAGTGAATCGTCTGTATTTCCTATCCGACTACTTTTCCGTGTGGGGTAAACCGTTGGGACAGAACAATACTGCCGGTATTCCTGCTCAAGGGAGCAGCTACTGGCAAATGTGTACAGGGAAGCCTCCGAATCAACAGCTGGGGCATTGGGGCCAAGAAGTTCTGACCTCGACCTTGAGAGTTACAATAGTCTACTTTAACTCGACCAAAGGACCTGGATGCTTCTAGCTGCTCCTGCTCCCACGATCATCTCTCAGCTTGAGGCCGCACCCAAAAACCCTGGATATAAGAAGATATCTGCTATTTCACTCGACTTGAAGTAGCCATGCGAGAAGTTCAATCCTCTCCCCGATTTATCTGCTTATTCACAGTTCCAGGATCTTTCTCGCTATCCCCAGCGTCGCTTGACTTTAGAAGCGGGCGGTGGTCGAGCGATTCTTGAAAAGTTAAAACGTTCAAGGGGACTCTCTCCAAATCAGACCCACGGTGTCCAGTGTTTTCTTTCGAAGGCTCGGATTGTTAGGGATCGTCCTATTGCTTCTTGGAACCTCGCTTACATTCTTGGAACGGGTGCCGCTGGTTCGTGCTCAGGTGACTGGGGAAGTTTGTCTAACAGAAATTGCGTCCACCGCATGTCCTGCTATGGGTCCTGTATTCAACGGACCGCTGAGTGTTCCTGTGACCCAGCTTAGAGTCGCGGTGTTCATTCAGGGTTCTGACAGTCTTAACGGCTTTGATATCACTTTGAAAAGTGATCATAACACTCTGAAACCGGCCGAAACTGATCTTACTGGGACTGTTCTCCCAGGTAGTGTCAGCATAATTCTGGATTGCATTGGTGGTGTTAACAGAACGCGTTCGCCTTGCTCCTCAACTGATAGTGCGGATACCCTTCGGCTCGCAGCTGTCGGTCTTGGACTAGCCACACCCAGCCCAACTACTGGGCTTCTCTTTACCGCGACATACAACATCACCCAAACCACCGCTAGTGGTGTAGCTATCGGCTTTCAGACCGGTTGTGCGACCTCTAGCGTTGCAGGCACGAGCAGTGTTTGTGTGACGATCTCGAATGGAACGGTTACACCAGACTCTGAGACTGTTCAATCTGCAGATTTCAATAATGCTGCGCCTCCTCCGTGGATATCGATCTCTTCCAGTGCTAGTATGATCGGGATTCTGGCCCCTGGTGTTTCTGGGACTGCAACTATCACAACGTCTGGCCAGAATGGGTGGCCGGGGTTCAGCACCGACTCAATAGCGTTCACGCATCGAGAGACGCCTGGGCTGTCGGTCGTCTTTCCCACTAGTTGCGGTACCAGCGCGACATGTTCTGCGATTTTAGGCCTCAGCTCAATGTCTGAGGGCGCTTACACCGTCACGGTGTTTGGAGAATATTCTGCATATGATCCGACCGAATCGGTCAATGATCATTTGGTTGCAACTGTTACGGTAAAGATCCAGGTTCAGGCATTTACAATCTCAATTAGCCCCGCGAACATGAGTTTCGCTTCCGGTTCATCCATCTCGACAACTGTTAATGTGGGCTTTGGTTCTGGTTTTGCTGGTACTGTTCTTCTCGCCACAACTTTGCTCCCTGCTAGCGGGCTCACCGTGAGCTGTTCCAGCTCCAGCGTCGCAGCGAGTTCTCCATCATCCACTTGCACCTTCCGGAGTTCTACGCCCGGGAACTATAACGTGACCATAACGGGTACGAGTGGCCCATTCTCCCACTCGGCTAACGCAACTGTCAAAGTACTCTCTATTGTTCAGCCTCCTACGAGTCCCAGCGGGATATTTGGTCTTCAGCCCCTCCAATTCTTGGGGATAGTTGTCGGAGTGGTTGTAGCAGGCGGACTGGTTTTCCTATTCTTCAGAAGACGCAAACTGCGCCCCGTCTAACGGTTCTTGTCGCATTGCTTTAGCGGGTCCAACGCGTCAGAATACCCTTGGCGCAATTGTTGGCCTTTTGCTTCTTTGATACTGGCGGGATTCTTAGTGTATCCAGAGATTCCGTTTCGGAGTTGATAAGTTGCGATCGTGCCGAGTATAAACTTAATACAGCCGCGAACTCTGATCTTTTCAACTAGAGCGGCTGTCTGTTTGAACAAACATCTCTTCTTGTTGTTTATCCCCCTTCTCATCGCAACTGTCGCCCTGATTCCCAGTATTCCGAGAGCCCACGCCCTGATTACTGGGCAAGTGTGTCTCGCAGACCCCACTACTGTCAATCCAACTGCTCCTTGCCCCGCTTCACCACCCATCTTCAACGGTCCTCCCCCCACAACCGTTACTCCGCCTCAAGTCTCACCCACCCAGTTATTGATCGGGGTCTACATCCAGGGTTCCGATGTGATGAACGGTTTTGGTGTGACCCTTCTCGCAGATAATACTCTCCTCAAGCCTGCGGATGTTGATCTTACAGGGACTGTGCTAAGCCGGGTCGCGGCGCCCACTGTGGTCGCAGAATGCATTGCAGGTCTTTCGAAGATAGGTACATGCGACCCGACAACTGATACTGCGGACACGATTCACTTCGCCGTCGCGGTATTAAGCGGCACAACAACATCGCCCACCACCGGGCTGCTATTCACAGCTATCTACAATATCACCGGGACGAGCCCGGCCGGCGGGATCCCGGTTGACTTTCAAACCGGCTGCGGTTCCAGCACAAGCGTCCCGGGAGGCGTCTGCGTGACCATCGTGAATGGTTCACCACCACCAAATGCTGTGGACCCCGAGACGGCTCAAGCGGGCAGTTTCGACAACTCTACTCCACCACCATGGCTTTCGATCTCTTCAAGCACCACAACTATTGGTCCGATTATTGGTGGCGGTGTTTCCGGAACTGCTACGATCACGACGACCGCTCAAAACGGATGGCCTCCAGCATCCGGTTCTGATTCTATTTCTTTCACGACCAAACAGACCTCCGGCCTGACCGCCAGTCTTTCGGGCGGTGGCAGTTGTGCCCCAGCAGCATGTTCTATCACTTTGACTGTTAGTGCCGCCGCGGGCAACTATACTGTGACTGTGTTCGGGAAATACTCCACGATTGATGCCGGGTCCACTCTGACAAGTACTCTTGTTGCCCCAGTCACGCTTTCCGTAATAGTTGAAGACTACAGCATCACTGTTAGTAGTACGACCGTAAATATTCCTCCAAACGGAGCAACATATGGAGCCGCTACAGTTACCGTAACCAGTCTCAACCGCTTTTCAGGACCTGTTACCGTTAGCACTTCCGCCGTCGCCCCTGTAGGTCTCACCGTATCCTATAGTCCGTCGACGTTCACGCTAACAGCTGGCGGGGCCGAGGTTACAACCATCAGCCTTAGCTCGACGACAATGAACAGATATCTTCTCACTGTAAAGGCTGTCAGCGGTTCGCTCACCCGAGCCACCCCTGTTGTAAGAGTTTTCGCGGACAGTTTCACAGTTACGGCCAATCCCAGCACGTTTTCTTTCAACGCAGGCGATCCCGCGTCCACCATTCTTACGTTGCAGAGCTACCCGATTGGCAACACGAATTCCGGTTTCGCCGGGACTGTAACTCTCACCAATTCTACGGCTCTCGGCTTGGGCCCCAACTCTCCGTGCCCGGCTACGGCCACTCTGACGGCTGGCGCATCGACAACTGTAACTTGCAACTTCAACTCTCTCAAGGC
>VBAY01000167.1 GCA_005883085.1 Candidatus Bathyarchaeota archaeon | reverse complement strand
ACGGTTCCATTTGACGATTTGGCGAAAGTCGAAGAATACTAGGAGTCCTGCGACTCCAGCTGCAGCGAGATAACGCCAGTCAACCAGTGTCGTCGGGGGAACATGTCCGAGTATTATGTCCCGCATTATTCCACCACCCAGCCCCGTCGCTACCGACAGCACTAGGACACCAAACAGATCCATCCTCTTCCGAACTGCAAGTATACCACCAGTCAAGCCAAACGCGAAAGTTCCCACAAGGTTCAGTATCAGAGTCTCGTCCAATTTCTCTCACCCTCTGGCACCATCCAGGTACTCGACAATATCACATAACATGAATAGCAGTTCTCTGATGAAACAGGTCTGTGATTCAGGGAGAACTGTATTTGGACGAGGGAGTTTCTGCGCGATTGCTACAATAGCTTATGGACGACCCTGAGGCAGGCGTTCATCACATAGGGAACTTTGTTGTTTGAGAGCATTTTTTTCGCTTCCTCGTTTTCGAGTCCTAGT
>VBAY01000166.1 GCA_005883085.1 Candidatus Bathyarchaeota archaeon | reverse complement strand
TCGCCAGGTCCGGCGGGAGGTCCATGAGGCTCTTGTAGGCTTTCTCGCCTAAAATCTCATCAGCAGTCGGATTAACCGGAACGATCATGTACCCATGTTCTTTCATGTATGCGGGTACCGTGTAGGCTTCTTTCTCAGGGTTCTTGGAAGCGCCCACTACAGCAATAACATCATATTTTTTCAGAATCTCTCTAGGGGATACTGTTGCGCTGGGACTATGGGTTTGAGACGTAGTGGTTGCCTCTGATCCAGCATCTTGTCCGGTGGCTAAAAAGATGCTTCGCGCCGATCGTGCGTTAGCTCTGGGGTCGTATGCTCTTGAACTGGGTATAGAACAGCGTGATGGAGATGACATAGAACACGGTTGCCAGATAGAAGGGAATGTCAAATCTTCCTGTTGCCAGGGTCAAACCGCCAATCACTGTGGTTATGCTGTTCGGTATCCTCCAGACGACTGTGTTGATGGAGCTCGCCAGTCCCCTCTCTTCTTGGGACATGATGCCCATCAGATAGGAATCGCCCAATGGTCCTGCCATGTTCATCAGAGCTGCTCGAATGATGTAGAGACCGCCGGCGAGTCTAACGTCCGGGACTAGAGCTAGGCTCAGCATGAAGACTGTCGAGAATCCTTGCGTAGCGACGATTGCTTTGACTAATCCGAACCGGCCGGAGATTCTAGGACTCGCAACAGCAGCCAGCGCTATTGTCAAGTTGGACAGTGAGAGCAAGGGTCCGCTAAACGTGTCCGGGGTTCCGAACTTGAGGAAAAGCCAAGTCGGAATCAGGGGAATAATGAACCCTGCTCCGAGTCCGATGAGGCTGTTGATCCCGGAAAACTTGAGAAGAGTCGGGAAATTCTTGCCTCTTATCAGTTTTTTCGGGCTCGGTGTTTCTTTGTAGCCCTTGAGGATACGAAACAGCCAGACCGGCGTTATGGCTGAGACCAGGCCCATTAACACAAGTAGGTCTTGATGTATGATGATGGAGCTGAGTCCTGTCAGAGATTGGAGCGTCGGAATCAGTGTTGGCAAGAGGAACCCGAACGCTATGGATCCGTTACCAATGATGAATGAGAGAGAGAAAGCTGCGTCCCGGTTCTCCAGGCTCGTCTGGTCAGCGATTATCGCGTTCCATGTTGAGAGAGCGGCGGACTCGGCTATTCCAAGAATTATGGCTGCGAGGATCAGGACAGCTACATTTATCGTGAGGGCGATTAGAATGATAGGAACAGGAACTAGGGAGGTTCCGATCAGGAGTAGTTTCTTTCGACCTCTTCTGTCGGATAATATTCCGAGGGGTATTGAGAGGAGAACCATTGCGCCCTCCAGCCCAAGGAGGAGTCCGACGACGCCGGCGCTGATGCCTAGTTCGGGGAAAAATGCGGTTAGGTAGACGAGGAGGTAACCGATCGCGACATTGTTGAAGACAAGGGCGACGATGAGCCACTTTAGTTTTCTAGGAATCTTGGAGAAGAATCCACGTTTCTCTTGGACTTCGTGATTCATCTCGGCTCTCCGGCAGCGGTCGGGATGAATCGGGGTTATTTAATCGGAGCCGGGCTAACGTGTTCAGAATTCAGAGTTCGTGGGCTGTGAGCTTGCTCCTTCAAAAAGAGTTGTGACAGCGTAGCGGAACCAAGAGCTGCCGCAAGAGCGAAGAGAATGACTGATTGGAGTTGAGTGGCGTCTGCGATTACTCCTCCGATCAAGGGTCCTAGGCCGCCTCCGAGACTAATCGCTGACTCAAGGATACCCAATCCCTTTCCCCGGTCAGCGATCGAAGTGTAGTCTGACATCAACGCCGCAGCCGATGCCTGGATCAACGGATAGATCGGGAGAGTCCACAAAACGGTCACCACAACAGTGTTAGTGACAAAGTAGATCGTTACAAAATAGACTGCATAGCCCACAGCTCCCAAGAGGAACATTGGCTTTCTGCCTATTCGATCATCAAGAGGACCGACTATTCGGAAAGCGATCGCACCGAGGACTGTTGTCGCGGTTGCAGCAAGACCAGCCATCAATCGGGACCCGCTGAGGGAATCGACAAGGTAGATTGTGAAGAAACTGTTGAAGGAGGAGGATGAGATGAGCGCGAGGATTGATACGCCGCAGAGGATCAGCACATTTCGTTGCTTGAGAAGACTCCAATATCCCTCCGGTCGGATCAGCGATTTCGCGATAGTAAGACCTTGTTTTGTTAGGAAGGAAACGACGAGGATTCCTGTGTAGCCATAGAGTGCTCCTAGGACATAGAGGTAGACTGGGTTGAGGAATTGGAATAGGACTCCTCCGATGAGAGTTGCTGATGCATAGCCTAGTGAGGCTGCTGTCCAGAATTCTCCGATAGCCCGCCCGTACTGGGCGGAATTATCGGTCGCCAGTGCGGCAAAGATTGGGATGAAACTTGAGGAGAACAGGCCCATCAGTGCAACCACGAACACGAACTGTGCAGGGTCTCGCAGAAACGGGAAGAGAGTGAATCCGACAGCTTGGACTAGGAACGACAGCGCGAGAATCCTCGTCCCCTTTCCGGTCCTGTCGAGAATACCTCCCCAGACAGGAGAGAGGACGATGGTCTCGATCGCGGGAAGAAAGGAGACCAAGGAAATTAGCGAGAAGGATGCTCCGAGTGAGCGAAGCTGGATTGGTAGAAAGGCCCAGATTATTCCGGTCGGGCCGAAGGCGAGAGCGGTTGATAATTTAACAGCGATTCGCTGGTCCGTAACGACCCGCCCACGAGATGGCGCGGAAATCTAAGAGGTTATCTTGAAGGTGTCGTCTGGATGAGACGTCTGATCTCTTCGCTTATCCTGTGACGCTCATTGTCATCCTTCGCCATCATCCATTCTAGCTTGAGCTTGAACACACGATCCTCAAGGCTAACGTTCTCCTTCTGCACTGTGTTTACCATGCTTGTCGACGCCATCGTCCAGTATCAAGCTCATTCTCGATCGTGGGAA
>VBAY01000165.1 GCA_005883085.1 Candidatus Bathyarchaeota archaeon | reverse complement strand
CCGGCTTGCTTTCCGATCGAATCGAGATATTCAGAAACCGCGAGTCTTGCTGAGTAGTAGCAACCACCAGGCTTGGCGTAGGTCTTCCGTCCTCGGAATCCTTCTGAATCGCCAAGCATCACAGGCCGATATCCTTTCGGAGAAACATAGCTGCTCTTCTCTACGTCCTCAGCCATGTTCACGTCGGGAAAACTAGTGGCAAGCAGCTCTGGTTCGAACCAGGCCTCGATCCATTCGAATTTCCAGTGCTCAGGAGTTAGAAGTCCTACGTAGATATTGTCGAGATAAGTGTACTTGTAGACTCGGTATTCGTCGATGAGAGGATGGTGTCTCACGCGAGCCATCAGCTTCAGGCTAAGGTTGCTGTCGACTGCTGTTATGCTCCACCGCGTCGGGACAAGCTTCCGTCTCTTGCTCTCGCCAAACATGCCAAGGCTAAATGCTCGCTGAATACGGGTTACTAAGACACCGTTTCTGTAGAGCTCGAGTACGGCATCGTCGACCGGGAGATCGCCATCATAGAACGCTTTCTCGATCCTATTGTCAACGGAGGAATTGCCGGCCTCGAACGACCTGAGGGGAGCAATGGGACCGAAGGGCTGAGAATCCTCCCGGAGGTCCAACATCTTTCGGGGAGGTCGAGCAAGTACGAGTTCTGTATCAACGGGTTTCGTCATCATGGCCACGTCCTGCAAGGTCTCAATCAATCTGCCTCCCTTCTGAGCGTCTGAGACGTTCGCCTTGCTATACCCTCGAAGCAAACTGTACCTGAAATCGACAATCTCATCGAAACCCTTGCCCATCCACCATTCAGGAGTGTCAAGAATCTCAGTGTCGCCGGAGATCGATGGCACCATCGGTCCAACGGAGACGTTTGGATACCCGAATCTTCCTACAAAGACTCCTGGGGGACTTGACCCTGCGATGGATTTCAAGTCGAATTCGGGATGATGCGCTGCCAAAAAATCTGCTTTGACATGTATCGCGCATTTCTTCTCTCCTGATAGTCTCTGAACTCTCAGGCACATTGGACAGAGCGTTTCAAGGGATGATACGAGGTCGTCACGTCCCGACACGCCTCGACCACACGAGCCGAACAAGTCCGTCAAAGCTTGACCATTGCTCTATAATTCCGGAGATAGGGCCGAATTCTAGCTACTTTATCCGATAAACCTGTTCCCGTTGATACTCTCGACTGGGAGTCCCGAGGGCTAGGGTCCTCAACACTACCAGAGAATGGTCTTCTCCGGTAGAGTTCCTACTCCTGAGTACGTCAATTGTAGAATGCCTGCTGGGAGGGTCTTGTCATTCGCGTTTGCCCTAGCAGAGACCCCGTTGTATGGTTCTCCTCCCCAGCGGTAGTTCGCCTTCCAATATGAATGCCATCCCTGAATGATATTGGCCCTCTCCATCAATCTCCACGAGCCATCAGGGTGTACGAACGATGGGTAGAGCAATTGTACTGACCAGCCCGGGACGGGGGTCTTGCTTGCCACTCCGAACTGGTAGAAGAAGGCATAGGCTGAGGGATAATTCCCGACCCCGACAACCCCGATATCGAAGTAATGGCCTTCCCTGAAGTCTGGGACGAAGCTTCCAAACTTTGTCCATGATTGTCCAGTATAGTTGTAGTACCAGTCTGCGTGCCAGTTCGGTTGGTCGTACTGCCACATCATCCGGAGATAGACTGATGTTGAGATGTCCGTGGGATTGATAATTCGCTGCGTATGATACCTCAGATGTTCCCAGAATATTCCACCACAATTCGCGTTTCCATCACAAGTCTCCCAGGTCGAGCCCGAAACCACTCGCGTCCCGTTTGGTAAGATGAAGAGGTCTGCTCGCCATCCGAAATCCCAACCGTCAATGCAGCAGTTGGGTGATTGGACTCCCATTCCGGCCATCAGGAAATTGTTTGGGGCTAGCGCTTTCAAGTCCACCTTGGTGAAGCTTACTCCGATCTGAACACAGCAAATCCTGTACTGGGTGGAGTTGTAGTAGCCTGCGACGTACGGATAGGTGGGGACTCCAAGTGTCAGCTGTCCGCGACCCGGAGAAATGCTTGTGGCGTAGAGGACGCTCGGGTCCCAGAACTGAAATGATGCGAGGGTCCACAACGAAAAGAGAAGGACCACAGCGACTCCAACACGGCGGATGTCTTCCAATCTCGGATTGAAATGCCTCAATAGGCCGACACCTAGTTTTCTGGGGATACCGAGTTCCAGTACTCCTCCGATCAGAGCGAAGAATCCCCACGAGGGAATGATCAGAAACACTAGGCTCCTGTCGCAGGATGGACAGAGGAGCGACCAGAGAAACCCTGACAGGAGGAGCGCGGAAGTAACGCCTGAGGCCGCTGCGACAAAGATGGACCTGCTAATTCTGGCAGCTTGAATCCCAACTGCTATTTCTGACACTCCGAAGAGGAGTGCTGCCTGGAACGGGGTGAGCGGCGCGAGATAGGTGACGCCTGAGAACCATGCCGTCATTGGAAACCATGCCGTGACCACGGATGTGATGAATGCGCCGATTATAGCAATCCATGGGCGCGACTGCTTGTTCAGCTTGTCTTCCTTGTATGATGCTCGGACGAACGCGGGCAACGCTCCGAATGAAAACATCATTGTGCAAAGACGGACCCCTGCTAGACCGTCTGGCCCAAGGGAATAGCACTCCGACCTCCAAATCGTCCCAGCCAGATACGTGGGACACGCGAGATAGAATAGAACGTAGATTAGCGAAGCACTGAGGAAGACCTGGATGACAGCCCATCGTGGGCGGAGAAGATATGCAACGAGTATTCCTCCGAGGGCGAACGAGACCACATCGGCTTCAAGCCTTGTTGTGGAGAACTGGTAGTACCAGTAACCATTGTTGGTCTGCCCAAACCAGAAATTAGCTCTCTCAAAGAGATAGGCTGGTGCCCACGGGAAGATTGCGAGCAGGGCTCCACGAAGAATGTTCCGAAGATTGAGACTCTGCAAAAGCTTCGCGGAAGAAAAATGCGGAAGTCGAGACTATTGACTCTTGCCCACGCGAAAGTCCTCATCATTCCCATTAGAATATATTCTCTCTGGAATATTCTACGTCTCAGCAGACCGTTTGGTCAAGACCAAGCTTTTCGGGTCCTAGAAACTGAAGCACGGCAACCATTTGCAGACCAGTTCATGTCCTTCTGGGACCTCGTAGAGGGGGGAAGCTTCTGGAGCGAGACTGGAATATCAAACCAAATGCTGTTCCAGATGTGACCGGTTACCGCTGGAGCTTGTCGCTCCCTCTTCCCTATTTTCTTAGCTGTTTCCCGATCATCATGAGGTCGGGCTGTGTTTCGTATCCGATGGCCCTGAAGAACTCAGAGGATTGCTCGTTCCACTTGTAGACTTGCGCGTTCACCTTCTTCGCTCCTTTGAGAACAAGACGCTTCTCGACTTCGCGAACGAGTCCCACTCCGACCCCTCTCCGTTGATGTTCAGGCTTCACAGCGAGATGGTAGATCCAACCACGTCTTCCGTCCCAACCGCCTATTACACTACCCACGATCTCATCGACTTGTTCAGCAACAAGGAACAAATCTGGGTCTCGTTGGAGTTTCAACTTGACATCTTCAAGTTCGTCTCCGGGACGTAAGATCAGTCCCGCGGCTTGCCAGAGGGCGCGTACTACGGCGTAGTCTTGGATCTTGAATTCACGGATCTTCATGATTTCTTTAGCATTCGCTTTGTCCAATCGAGCTGTCTCTCAAGATTAAGAGCGTATTCTTTCAACATGAACTGGATTTCTTTGCGCGGAATCTTGTCCCTCTTCGATTCGAGAATTCCGCGGAGAAACGCTAGTTGTCCGGCCGTCATATGAGTGAACATCGTAGGAATGTTATTTGGATCGACCAGTTCTATGATTATGGACCTCATGGCTCCCCAGTTTTGTCCAGTTTTCAACAGCATTTCGCCGGATTGCTGTAGCATCGCACGTCCTTCGGAAGTGATATGATAGATGCGTTGGGGCTTTCCTGTCTTCTTGTGGGATTCTGCCTTGATGTATCCCCCCCTCACCAGTTCCTTTAGAATCGGATAGATGGAACCGGCTCCAGGCCTCCAGACGCCCTCAGTCTTGCTCTCGATTTCTTGCAAGAGATCGTATCCGTGCGCCGGCCTCGCCGCAATTCTGTGCAAGACGTAGAGACGTAGAAAACCCCTAGGAATCCCCTGCGGATGTGCAAGAGCGCTGTGAATTGTTGGGTGTTTGACCGTCGTTTCCCCAGCCCTATGTCTTCTTTGCATTTAGCGGCCCTTCGCTAATAAACCCGCTTCGCGAAGAATTCTTTATATAAATCATATCGAATGCGATATATCTAATACGATAGAGGAATAGAGAGTTGCCCGCAGTCCAAGTCGAGAACCTGGTAAAAACCTACGGAGATGGCACCCAGGCTGTCAAAGGAATATCTTTCAATGTTGATGACGGCGAGTTCTTCGGATTTCTTGGACCGAACGGTGCTGGAAAGAGCACTACAATCAAGATCCTTACTACGATCCTACGGAAGTCGTCCGGATTGGCTAACGTAGCTGGACTCGACATCGAGCATGATGCTCAAAAAGTCCGCAAGTTAATCGGTGTTCAGATGCAAGACACCGTCATCGATGAGGATCTGACCGGGAGGGAGAACTTGATGCTCCAAGGACACTTACAGCAGATGCACGGCGAAGAGCTGAAGGAACGCGTAAACGAACTCCTCAAGGTAGTGGACCTAGGGGACGCGGCCGATAAACGGTCAGCCTACTACTCAGGTGGAATGAAAAAGAGGCTCGACCTCGCTTCTACACTCGTCCACAGACCGAAGATACTCTTTCTAGATGAGCCGACGACAGGCTTGGATCCGCAGTCGCGGGCACAAGTATGGTCATATCTTAAGGGATTGAACCAGACGGGAAT
>VBAY01000164.1 GCA_005883085.1 Candidatus Bathyarchaeota archaeon | reverse complement strand
TCAATTTGATTTTGAGCCAGACGTTCCGTCTGGTTGGCCGTCATGTAGCTTGGCATCTACCTCTAACGCGCCAGAGGAACCGGGGGAAGACAGGGCAGCGACCGGTGTTGAGGGTTTTGACAATCTAATCGAGGGTGGGTTTCCAAGAGGAGACCTCATCCTCCTGGCCGGTCACCCCGGTTCGGGCAAAACGATGTTCTCCTCACAATTCCTGTTCACCGGAGCGACGAAGTATGGCGAGCCTGGGATCTATGCGTCCTTCGCAGAAAACAGAGAAGCGTTTCTGCGAAACATGCGAAGAACCAATATGGATTTCGAGTCGCTGGAACGAAAGAATCTCTTCAAATTCATCGATTTCGTTACTGTAAAGGAACAAGCTATCGACGCTGCACTCGCCACCATAATGGCTGAAATCGACTCTCTAAAGGCAAGGCGTCTCGTGATAGACTCCTTCTCAGCAATGGCCCAGGCCTTTTCGGAAAAGATTGATGCGCGAATTGTCCTACATACCGTTCTAGGCAGAATGACACGGCTGAGCAAGGTAACCACCTTGCTTATCGCTGAGAAACCCCTCGGGTCGGAGTCCCTAGGGGGTGGGATGGAAGAGTTCGTCTCCGACGCGGTCCTAGTCCTGACGCAATCCCTGGAGCGAGGTCATATGCGACGGCATTTCGACATTGTCAAAATGCGGGGGACTGGAGCAAGCAGAGCTCGACTAACCTACGACATAACAGAGCATGGTATAGTAGTACACCCTTCACTTGAAGCACACCCGGCAACTCGGATCTACAATGAACGAGTGAGTACTGGGGTTGAGGGATTGGATAGAATGCTTAGCGGAGGCCCGTACAAAGGCTCTACAATCCTGGTTATGGGAGAAGCTGGAACGGGTAAGACGACCACCGCCCTTCAGTTCATGATGCGGGGTGCGGCGAATAAGGAGAGGACCCTTTACGTTTCTTACGAGGAATCAGCAGAGGAATTGATACGACAAGCACTCGGATTCGGTTGGAAGATTAGAGACCATATCGAAAACGGTCTAGTCAAGATTGCATCCTTCTTCCCTGAACCGTACAACATCGACAACATTTTTGCGGACACCAGGAAACTGATCGATGAGTACAAGCCCACCAGATTCGTTCTTGACAGCCTCACTAGCCTGGAGAGAGCTATGAGCGAAGACGAGTTCTTTCGAGTTGTCAGGCGAATGGAGTCGCGATTCAAGGCAGAAGGCGTAACTGCACTCGTCACCGCCCGTACTTCGGATGGAGGTCTTCCCTCAGATTTCTGGGTCTCTTCTCTAATGGACGTTATAGTTTCCCTCAGGCAGGTCGAGTCCGAAAGCGCCCTGAGAAGAGCTCTAGTCATCTTCAAAGCTAGGGGTCTTCCGCTTGACACTAGCATCAAGGAGTTCGAGATCAACCCCAAGGGAATCGTTGTGGAAGAAAAATTCACGGATATCGAACAAATTTTAGGCGGTTCTGCGAGGAAGCCAGCCAGGGTGCAGGCATGGAGTGAGGCGTTCTCAGGTGCTGCACGACCAACACGGACTGGATCTAAAGGGTGAGTCTCGGCATGACTCACTTCTGTCCTGATTTGCACCAATGAGGGGCTGGGGTCAATTTTGATGAGCTTGAACTTACGAAAGCTGGGGGTCGCCCCGCTACCGGTCGCAGCCATTCTCACCTTGGCGTTTGCTGTTTTTGGAATCGGAGAAGAACTGATCTACCAGTCGGTCCTTCTTGAGATCTTACTCAATGTCTTCCTTGTGCTAGCGGTTTCGATAATTGTCGCCCGAGTTTCCGTCAAGAGTTTTCTTTCGACGGGATCGCTGAATGTTCTCTTGCTTGGAACCGCAGTCCTCGCATTTGGTACGATGGCAACTCTGGGAGGCGCTGTTAGTAGCATCGATGTAAGCAAGGGAATAGCGGTGTATAGCTTCGGGGCTCTCACTGCTGGAAGCCTTCACCTTGCAAGCGCGATACTAACATATCGTGGCAGTCCTAGGCGAAATGCGCGCCTGAAACTAAGAGCGGGAGCATGTTATCTCGGCACAGTCACATTTCTTACAACGCTTTCCATACTGGCGATAGAGTCTCTACTTCCGGCAAGTTTCGGACAGACCGGTTCGATTGCTCAGCGAGCGGCAGCCGCTACGACCGTGTCCCTGTTCACAATCTCGGCGATATTGTTCTCGAGGGTTTACCTTCGGTCTCACAATCCGATCCTCTACTGGTACAGTCTCGCGCTGTGGGCCACCGCTGTGGGGTTTCTCTCGTTTTTTGCTACAAAGGGAAATGGAGATCCATTGCTTTGGACAGGGATAGCAAGCGTCTGCGTGGGCAGTGTCTACTTTCTATTTTCGATACTTGCCGTCCCGAACTCTCGAAGCGATAGGAAGCCGCCCGAGCAGGTGAGTTGACAAGGAAGTGGATTCCAAGGCTGAAACCGATTTCAGGTTGACCATCCTGAAATGTATTGACTCAGGGCTAGATGTACTTGGAGAAGTGTCCAAGCAATTGGTATACTCCTATCTCACTCAAAACCAGTTGAGTAGAGAGACGATTCCAGACGAGCCATGGAGGTTCACCGAGACTCTCAGAAGTCTGTTTGGGCGAGGAGAAGAAGTGCTGGAAAGGACGATCGTAACGGAACTAAAACGTACCTTCGACATTACTTCCAGTGGGGGGATGCTTGTGGAGATATTGGCAGCTGCGAGGCTTAGGAAGGGCTCTGCCGAGCAACGTGGAGATATTCATGGGCGGACCCGCAAATCTCACAACCCTGTAGGAGTAAGCTAGGTCTAGTTTTACAAAGGGCCGGACGAGACACGCGAGCGCCTAATATTGCAGTCCTGCATGATACAATAGCTCTGTGCTTCGGAGAGGTCTTGCAAGATGCTGGACCCGGTGTGAGGCAAGTCGTCGATCGTTTCTTGTCAAAGTCGGGAGTCTCTGAATCCGATATTTCGACAAGGTTTGGAGATGTTGAGAAGGTTGTTACCGAAGTGTTCGGGGCAGGTGGAAGGATTATGATCATTTCCACTTTATCGAAAGTCTGCGATGAGTACTCACTGAGGCTGAACATATCATACGCGACCTCGTTACACGACCGACTTGAACAATTGAAGGAGCGAATACTTGTTGAAAGGTTGTTGCCCAGGCGCTATCGAAGGGCCACGGAGACGGCCACTTTCGAAGACAAAGCTGGCACCCACGCACCCTGGACAGACTAGAAGTCACAGCAAGTTCGCGATAACAGGGAAAATTGGGATCCTCTCCGATCCCTACTCCATCGGAATGATTGGCATCGAGGCAATCGCGATATGCCTACTTCAGTTTCTTGGGGTCCCAGTCGATAGAGTCGGTGTTTATCTTCTCCGCCTTCAGCGCGGTCTTCAGCGCTCCTAGGACGCCCGTGAAAGTATAGCCTGGTCCGAGACGAAGAACATGGTGGACAACGGGTTGTTTGTGTAACTGG
>VBAY01000163.1 GCA_005883085.1 Candidatus Bathyarchaeota archaeon | reverse complement strand
CGATAAATCGATCAGAAAACAGGTTGAGGACGAGCATATTCGGCCTTTCTTTGTGGTTGATTATGAGGCGAGGGTGGAGGCTGTTGATGATTATCGTTCGGTTCCGGGTCTTGATGTGGAACCGCCTGAAGTTTACAGGTATTTCGTAAAGATCAGAAAAAATGTTCTTGCGGATTTTGCTCGTAAGAATAGTCTAGTGGGTCTTAAGGAGGGTGAGGTTGGGGATGAATTTCTCTACCAGAACTCTTATCGATTGAACCAGCAGTATTACTCGTCGTTGGGCGAGAAGAAGGCGTTCGTTGTCAGCCATGGGAAAAACATGGTTGTTTTGAAGCTGGTGGGTTTTGGGGATGATGTTGTCAGGTATTACCGATTAGAGGATTTCAGGGCTCATGTCTGGATTGGTCATCATCGGTATCCGACGAAGGGCCGGGTCTGGCATCCCGGTGGCGCGCACCCGTTCGTGGGATTGCATGAGGCATTGGTGCATAATGGGGATTTTGCGAATTATCATTCGATAATGGAGTATCTGGCCCAGCGGAACATTCACCCGTTATTCTTGACTGATACGGAGGTCTCGGTGTTACTGTTCGACCTTCTCAGCCGCGTCTACAAGTATCCGCTTGAGTATCTGATTGAAGCTCTGGCGCCGACAACCGAGAGAGATTTTGAGATGCTGCCGGAGGAGAAGAAAAAGATCTACCGATTGATACAGTCGACGCATATTCACGGGTCCCCTGACGGCCCATGGTTCTTCATCGTGGCTAGGAATGATGTCGGGAAGAACGCGTGGCAGTTGCTGGGGATTACTGATACTTCGATGCTGAGACCCCAAGTGTTTGCCATTCAGGAGGGTCCCCTGAAGATTGGGATTATCGCGTCGGAGAGACAGGCGATCAATGCCGTTCTAGGAAAATTGCAGGAAGATCAGAAAATTCCAAGTAGATTTGCGGATACTTACTGGAATGCGAGGGGTGGAAGCTTCACGGACGGCGGAGCTTTTCTCTTTACCGTGAAAGATGGAGTGGATGGAAAGGAGTTGGAGTGTGCGGACAAGTTCGGAAAATCGATCGATCTTCCAAGACAGGACTGGTTGACGAGCGTGGGGTCTAGTCTCTCGCTGAACACGAGTATTGCGATCCAGTTGCAGAAGGGGCCTGGTACGCAGGACCCGTTGGGATTCTATGAGTATGTTCGTCCCGCGTTGAGGGATGCTGGCTTCCAGTATGTGGGGGAGATTCTTGAGGAGCTGAAACGGCTGGCTATGAAGGCACGAGAGTCCCGCCAATTCGCGATAAAATCACTCTCACTGCTCCACGACAGAATCTACGATACTGGAAGAAAGAAACGAAGCTCACTACTACAACTGTATCATGAGGCATTGAATGATGTCTTCTCATCTATCTCACTGTCAAACTATGACCTGTACACACGACTGGACTGGAAGAATAGGTCTAGACTGATCCATCCAGGGTTTGACGAGCAGGTGCTAGTGGTTGATGCTCTAGAGTTTCCGGCTGAAGGGGAAGAGAGCGCTGCCCGGTTCGTGGTCGACGCGTACACTCAGGGCTGGAAAAACATCCTACTTTACAATCTGCGAGGACACAGGTTCATTGGAAGTGGCCTCGGTCCACAAACGAACGGTTTGAAAATTGACTGCTATGGAGATGTTGGCGATTACGTCGGGTCGGGTATTGATGGTTGTGAGATCACGGTTCATGGTGCCGCTCAGGACCAGGCCGCGCAGATTCTCAAGTATGGAAAACTAGTGGTTCACGGCGATGTCGGCCAAGCGTTCATGTACGCAGCGAAGGGCGGTGATGTGTATGTGCTCGGCAACGCAGCCGGACGACCCCTCATCAACGCAGTAGGAAGACCGAGAGTAGTGATCAACGGGACATGTCTTGACTACCTCGCGGAATCGTTCATGGCTGGGGACCCGTACAATGGCGGCGGGTTTGTTGTCGTTAACGGATTGAATCCATCTTTTGATGGAAGGTTCGTGGAACAAGAATACCCGTATCCGGGAAGCAACCTATTCTCCCTAGCCTCTGGCGGGGCGATATTCATCCGGGATCCATACCGAAAGGTGTCGAGCGAACAACTGAACGGAGGACGACTCGCGGAATTCACTATGAACGATTGGGAGCTGATCTTACCGTTTCTAGAAGAGAATGAGAAGCTGTTCGGAATATCGGTGAAGAAGGATCTCTTGACAGTTCAAGAACGGACACTGGATCCACGCCAGGCTTATCGAAAAATCGAACCCATAACACTGCAAGAACTAGCCTAGATGGGAAGCATTAGGCCGCTATGTCTACCCCAAGCTCTTCTCAGCGTCGGGCTTGGAGACGTGCCCTCCAGTTTCTTGCCGGATGGGCAGGATGGGTCTACCTAACCTCGGCGACTCTTTGGCTTCTTGTAGTCGTGTTAGCGAGGCCAGCAGACTTCGCCCGAGACTTCAGGATTCTTGGTCTATTGCTGAACATAGTTGGAGCGACCATCGCCCTATCCCCGAGATTTCTGCGGGGCTATGCTCTCATCAACGAACGATTGGACACTCTTCTCGCCCGTTGGGGCCTCGCTTTCTTGGCGATCGGTTTCTTCCAGCAGTTGGTCGGAAATGTGATTGGGTGACGACATCTCTGAGGCTGTGCCATTATCAGGCGGAGAAGGCGGCGGCGGCTCCGTGACTGGTTTGTCCTGCAATATGTCCTGAGGAAAGAGTTCGCGGTAACCGGTAATGATTCGTCGCGTATCTTGGCCGTCGATGATTCCGTAGTAGATGGTCTTTTTTTCCAAGAAAGACCGAGCGATTGCCATGTTCTTCATTTCTTCCACGATGCTCTCATCGACCTGTCCCCAATACTGAACGAGAAACACATCTGCCGGTGCCCGAAAGAGCCGTTGTATCTGGTCTCCGTCTTTGCCCATTTTCTTTGGAACGAGTTTTCCTTTGGTGCCTCTACCTTTGAGGCCGAATGCCACGCTCATTCGTTGACCTTTGAAGAGTAGGCGACTTGAAAACAGGTCATCGGTCTCTCCTCCCCAATCGTTGTGCTCTCCCTCTTCTTGGATTATCTTCTGGAGGCCCGCTTGGAATGCGTTCTCTCCGATTGGAAGAAGCGTTTCCTTAGGACTCAAAGGAACAGCTTTCACTTTCTCGAATGAATCTATGTCGTCGATTTTGACCTCTCTGGCGTCAACCATGTTTTTCGGGGCAGAGAAGTTTACGTTGATGACGTTCGCAGTTGTAGGCCTTGGGTTGCTCCTAGTTGGAAATTTTTCCAAAGCTTTTGGGTCTTTGGCGAGTTTCAGTATCAGCTTCAGTCGCGAGCTGAACCAGTCATCTTTTTCGTACGCCATCTCGCCGTTAACTTTGGTCTTCTTCACAATCTTCCCATTGTGAAGCCTCGCGCCCTCCTCTAAGACTCGCTTGTGTGAAAGTCCTGTGCGTTTCTCAATCTCTGAGATTAGCTTGATTTTCTTCTTTCCGAAACAGACTGCCTCGAAGACTTTCTGTCGATCCTCGCCAGTTCCAACCACTTCGGCCGCGTGCGCGATTTGCTCCTGCGGATTCGATCTAATGTCCGTGGTCTCGGTTGCCATTAAGCTGCTACCTCAACTGAAGTTCCCGGAACGTTCGAAGGAGCCTTCTCCCTCTTCGACCTCGGAAACAGTTCACTGATGTGACTCACACCCATACCGGTTGCCTTGTCGATCTCGTCTAGACTCGCTCCATTTTTCAGCGCGATT
>VBAY01000178.1 GCA_005883085.1 Candidatus Bathyarchaeota archaeon | reverse complement strand
CAGTCAATCTTGAAGGCTCTTGCCGACGCATCTGGCGGAATGCTCCACAACATCACCGACGCGCAGAAACTCAAGCTCCCCAGCATGATGCAGGAGAGCGCGGTAAACGAGGTCGGTGCCAGAAACATAAGCGTCGACTTTGGAACCCCTGATGTCAAGATCCTCAACTACAAAGGACCCCCCGTTACGATCAACGCGGTAGAAACAGTCGCGAAGATCTGGGGTCGAGTACAGATACCCGCCGGGTTCAACGGAAGACTCCTCAACATCCAAATCACCTACTCTGACACGATCGACGACAAGAAGAAGACGATCAACGCCCCTATTGAAGTCAGACTGGCGAAAAACGATGAGCAATTCGCAGAGGGAATCAACAATAACCTCGTCTCAGAATTCACATATTACCAAGGATTAGAAGAATACTACCAGCACCTTGCCGCAGGGCAGCTGAAAGAAGCAACCAAGACGATGAACCAATTATCGGCGAACGCAGAACAAACACGACGCACTGATCTCATTGAGGCGACAAAACGGTTGTCCGACCAGCACGAAGCGACCCTCAGGCTCGGAGGAAGCACGGAAAGCACTAACAGGCTGCTGAAAGAAGCAGCAAGCGAAACCACGAAGAGAACGCGTGGAAAGTAGACCCGAAACTACTCCGAATACCTAAGAGCCTCAGCAGGAGATATTCTCGCGGCTCTGCGCGCAGAGCCTATCGTTGCCAGCATAGACAGGGCATAGGCTAGCCCGACAATCTCAAGGATTTGTTGCCAGGGAATTACAAAGGTGAGGCCCGAGTTCGGACTGACCGCGAAAGCGTACCCCACATCAATTCCCAAGAGGATTCCAATCAGTATGCCGAGCAGTGAGATGTAGCTGTTCTCTAGGACGAAGACGGCGAGGATCATTCTCCTCCTGAACCCTAGAGCGCGAAGAATGCCGATCTCCTGCCGCCTCTCAGCCACTGACCTGATTGATATTATCCCCAAGCCAGCTATTCCAACAACCAGACCTAGCCCGAGGAATCCCTGTAGCAATCCCTCGAACGATTGACCTATTTGGAGAAAACCGCTCAGGACGACCGGAATAACAACCGTGTCCACATTCAGACTTACAAACTCCTTCCGCAACAAACTAGCGACATTGGTAGGATCCTCTCCAGTTGCAACCTTTACGAAGGACAGACTTCCGCTGACAACCTTGAAGGGATCCATCAACAGGGTTTTCGTGCTCACAATTCCATTGAGGAAAACCCCGTTAACGAGCCCGACCACAGTGACACTCTTTTGTACGGTATTATTCCCTATGAGACCTGTGAGGATTAGAGTATCCCCGACGTTTGGTGTTTGTACCGACGATGGCGGGCCCCGATTGTTCACCTGCCCGTAGGACCACACAACCTTCGACGGGTCAGTCATGACTGCCTTCCATGTTTCGGTGGCGGTCTTGTACTGTGGACTCATAGACGACATCTGAAACGTGTTTGTGAGGAAGAAGTTTGACGCGGCTGGAGCATCGGGGTCGGCTCCAAGAAGGAGAGCCGGCTGGAAACTCTGGCCAATGGTGGTGTCGTTCGCTGAGAGAAGAATTGTATTGTTGAAACCTATCACGGCCGCAACTTTGTTCTGAAGCGCGGTATTGTTGCGGACCATCGACGCAAAGTTCGGGACAGGACGAGCGCCCTGAGTTATGATATCGTAGCCCCCGGAATCAATCTTAACAATATCGTTCAGAGCCGCGTTCTGCTCAGCTGTGAGAGAGGCAATCGCCGCCACTGTAAACAATACCAAGGAGAACATGGCCACGGTAGCAGCGGTTCTGAACCTCTTATTCTCCGGATACGCCAGAGCTGTCCTGAAGATTGGTGTCAAGGTCTTTTTTCCCCGAAAGAAGAAATGAAGGCCTTTCAATGTCACATCCGTGTTATACATGACCAGCAAGACCCCTCCTAACACCATGAGAATTCCTCCGGCGAAGTAGATCTCGACGCCGAAGGTGTAGGTCTGAATCAGAGGGTTATTCCAAGAGAGACTGGGCACTCCCCACTGGATGAGCAGCACAATGCCTGTCACCGAGAATGCATATCGGTTAGGGAGGAATCGAGAGAGAATGAGGCCTGCTCCGAAAATTATGATGCTAGGCCCGACCAACGCCTCCACAGCAGATTTTACACCATATGATTGCTCGAACACAAGCGCTCCGATGATAATCGCAACGATTCCAGCGAGGGATAGGACAGTGTACGTCCTCACTCCGCGCGGAGGTTCGGGAATATTACGGATCGCTCGAATAATGTTCAACTTGCTTACCCTCCACGACGTGAAAAGAATAGTCACGTAGGTGATGAGCAAACCCTCGGTGAAGGCGGTGAACAAGCTTTCGGGAGTAAAGGTGAAACTTGCAAGAACTTCGGAAAGGTTGACAGGGAAGAATCTAGCGATAATTGTGGCGAAGACATAGACTATGACATAGGCTATCGCGATACCTACGAACACCCCTACGAATGCCGCACCGGCCGAGTAGAGACTCCCCTCGAACAGAAACATCCTAGTGAGCTGTCCCCTCCTCATACCGACAGCTCGGGACATTCCCATCTCCGACTTTCGCTCCTCGGCCAGCATGACGAAGATGTTCACGATCAGGACGACACCAGCAACTATGACAAAGGTGCTCAAGACTATCAGAAAACTACTCAGGCTTTGGGCACTGGTTGTCGCGCTGTTGACCGAATTCTGTTTCTCGGAATAGGCGCAGAGCGTTGACGCGGGACCGGTTGCCTGAGAGGGATCTGTCTTGCACCTGTACAAGGAGGCGGGGGTGATGGAGTTTAGAGTCTGATTGGCAGCGAGACCGACAACTTGGCTATGCTGAATAGAGCCTCTTAGACCGCCAATGTTTGTTATTGCGATATAGTTGATTGACCCGGGATGACTTGTGAGTCGTTGTGCCGCGTTTATCGTGACGAAAATATTGTCATTGCCTGAAAAACTGCCTCTGGCGTCAGAGAGGGCGATCCCAACAATCTTGAAGGTTGCAGGAACAGCGGAGTATACGACAACAGAGTCGCCAACAGTGGCGTTTAGGTCTCGAGCAGTCCTATCATTGATAACAGCCTCAGTGTCTCCGAAATTGGGAGAGATAACGGAGCCACTGGATGAATGAAAATCTCCGAGAGTCTTTGAAGCGTTGGAGAAGGTGCCGATTAGAGTTACCTGAGATTGAACGTTCCCGGTGTTCGTATCGCTCATACTTACGGTGTCCAGAATTTCTGGGGTAGTTCCGAGAAGGAAGGGCCGAGCTTGTGGATTGCCTGCTAACTGAGAAGCGAGGCTCGGTGAGATGCTCGCGGGGAAGTACATGTAGGCGAAGCTCGTGACGTTTCTAACATAGACGACCTCGTCTGCGAAACCATAGCCGTAGTAGGCTCCTCTTGTGAACAGCTCGGTGAAAGTGTCCTGCGTTACGAGGGAGCCTGAGATCATGGCCGTCCCGATCATTAAGCCGAGAATGACTATTGCCATGCTGGTTTTTCGACGTACAAAGTTGCGGAGCGCCATTCTGAAAGTAAGCCGATCCCGAAATATCATGCCAAGGGAGATCAGCAAAAGCACGATCACAATGTAGACTTCGAAACCAATAGTCGAGCCACCAACGATACTGCCTAGACCCCCGAACCAAAGGAGGAAGGCAACTGTGCCCGCGATAAATGGAGAGAGGGCGAGCACCTTCCTCGAGTATCGTCCTGCTCTGCTAGCTGGCTTGGCCCGGGAGAACAGATACGAGAGGTAGGCAG
>VBAY01000177.1 GCA_005883085.1 Candidatus Bathyarchaeota archaeon | reverse complement strand
CTCTTCCTCCGCTCCCTTCTTCTTTGAAACTCTCTGGTCCTTTGGAAGATTTCTATTCTTTATGTAAGCTGGAACCATCTTGTCGGCAATCTTCGAATCACCGTATATTTCGACATGGCAGACGGCCGATGACCCTCCTGTCCTGGTCTGGACGCTTCGAACGTACACCTTGTCCTGTTGAGTCTTGAAGTGATCGGAGGCGATCTTTCGAATGGTCAAACGGTCGGGAGTTCCAGAACCTTCGTGGTGGACGATCAGCTTTGCGTCCTTTCGGCCTAGAAGCGGGTTGACGTGTTCGGCGATTATCTCGACGCTCAATTCTTAGCCTCCACCGGCTTCGGAGCTGCGTCCCCCATAACTACGCTGTTGACTTGGAGAGTGTCTTCGCCAACTACGCGTCCGCGAACAAGCTTTCTCCTTCTTTCCCCCCGGTCGTTTGGTTTGAGGCCTACTCCCCCGGAAAGAATTGCTCTCTTCTTGGCCCCTCCCTGAATATCGAAACGCATTGGGATCCCGTCCTTGTCAGTGCCACCTGTAATCTTGAGCTTCATGTTTCCGATCCCGAGAAGCTTACCATCGACCTCATCCCCGATCGATTTTCCGACAAGCGCCTGTGCCTTCGCCCCCTCGATGGTTGCGGCCTTCGATGTCTTACTTACAGGATCCGATACTATGAGCTGGAACTTGGCCATGTTTCGTTAGTGGACTCCGTTAGAGGCAGGCTCCCCCGGAGGCCGTTAATAAACGTCGTTCGAGTCATGATACAATTCCCAGGGCATTTTTTGCCGAGATACTGGCTAGCTCGTCAAGTAATGCGAGCTCTCCCGGTGAGAGGTGGTCTCTGAACTTTGAAGAAAGGGTCGTCGCATGCTTTGCGGGAACATCAACATAGAGAACGTCTCCTTCGAAAATATGCCTGCCAACGATCGGTTTGTCGATGGAAACTGCAACCTGTTTCCCCCTTCCCACTTCCGTTACATCTTTCCCTTGATCCTGCACCCTTAGGACTATGCCGATGCGCTTCCCGCTGCTGTTGATCACTGGATACTTCGGTTTGACAATTCCCTCAAGGATTTCAACACCAACTATGGCAGGATCGTTTCTGCGGAAGACGAATCCTTTGAGGATCTTCATCTTACCCGGACGGATAAGCAACTCCATCTCGGCCTTAACGCCTGCACTTCTCTGAGCCTCGACCCATCTCGAATAGTCTTCTAACACGCGATAGATTATGTCGCCCCTGAATACTGGTATTCCTGTTTCCTTGATCTCTTGCTCTGCGTCAGGCAGCAGCTTGACGTTGAACCCGAGAATCGCGGCCAGGTACGGGTCTTTCGCTCGAACGACGTCAGCCTCGACGACGTCTCGTCTAGATATTTCGCCTACGTCTGCGAGACGCACCGGTACTTTGGAAATGGAAAGAGAGGTTGTGAGCGCTTCTAGGGAGCCGAGGGCGTCAGCTTTTACGATGACTCCCGTTCGATCGGTACTGACCTTCACCGATTCTATCTCGCTGAGTACTCTCTTCTCGAGCTCCGCTCGCTTCGACGGGTTATCTATTCCGTAGATCGGAGACCCTGCGATCGCATCATCGAGACCTTGGGCTGCGATCTTGATTCCTGCAGCCGCATCGACATATTCGACATGGCTGAACTTGTCCCGGGGATCACGGATCTCATCGAGGGGTTTCGGCACGAGTAGAGCCCGGACCCGTGTTCGTAGGATACCGTTTCGTCCAGCGAGTACTATTTCGTCATCTACTTTGATCGTCCCGTCATAGATCATGGCGTCTATAGTCACTCCGAGGCCAGGTTCCTCTTTCACCTCCAGAACGGTGCCTTCCGCGGGACCTGCGCTGGTTGTTAGTTCTCCCTTCATGTAGATCTGGGTGAGTCCGACCAGCATCGCCATCAGTTCAGGCAGTCCCTCTCCTGTTTTGGCGCTCGAGGGTACGAGGGCGATGTTTTTGGAGAAGTCTTTGATCCTGTCGAACCGATCGGCACGGAAGCCGTATCGGGACAAGGTTCCCATCATCATGTATATTCTGTTATCAAGATCTGTCAAGACCTCGGGTCTTTGCTGTTCTGTATTGGCGAGAAATGAGCCGTCGGGTGACGACTTCCATCCTGGTATTGCGTCGATCTTGTTGCAACATACCAGAAAAGGGGTTTTGCGGGCCTTGAGGATATTCAAGGATTCGACGGTTTGGGGCTCGATCCCTTTGGTGAGATCGATGACGAGGACAGCGACATCAGCAGCGGATCCTCCCCGCTTGCGCAAGTTGCTGAACGTCTCGTGACCCGGAGTATCGATAAAGAGTATTCCTGGAACTTCGATCTTGAGGTTAAACCTAGTTAGGAGTGGACCGCAGATCCTTGTGATGGTTTGAGCGGGGATGAGGCTGGCGCCGATCCACTGAGTGATAAGGCCCGGTTCTCGGGCGGCTACGGAGGTGCCTCTAATCTTGTCGAGGAGCGTGGTCTTCCCATGGTCTACGTGTCCGAGAACGACTGCGATGGGTGAACGAATTGCCATACCCGGGAAGGCTCCATATTGCCCTCCAGTTTTCCACTGTCCGTATTAAACCATGATTTTCTTCGAAAGACGCTTATCAGCTAAATTCCGTCATGGAAGAATATGGATGATTCTTTTCTCGCATTTTCGAGACTATCAGATGCGTGAATGATGTTAGCGGTTATGGACAACGATAGGTCGCCTCTTATCGTGCCAGGCTCAGCTGCCTGTGGATTTGTGGCGCCGATGACCTTACGCAGCACGTCAACCGCGTTCGCGCCCTCAAGAATCATTAACAAGACGGGTCCGGAGGTAACATGATCCACGAGTTCTTGGAAGAAGGGTTTTCCCTTATGAACCGCGTACAGGGTCTCCGCCTCTTTCCTAGTTATGTTGTGAAGACGTAACTGTTTGACTAGGAATCCTTTCCTCTCTAACCTCGACAGAACTTCACCTGCAACCCTCGATTGTAGGGCTTCAGGCTTGAGAAAAGCGAATGTCTTGTTGTTGGAGTGGCTGCTCAGCGTCCTTTCTCTCTCTTCCCGTAGTAAGCAGTCCACTTTAGCTTACGAGAATCTCTCTTGAATGATAACGTGCTGACTCTGCATCTGCGTGAGCAGAAATAGAGAATCGTCCCATCGTTTTTCACGTGCATGATACCGGTCGAGTTTGGAAAGTTCTTTCCGCAGAAAGAGCACTTGAACGTCTTTGGCGTCGCTTACGCCTACCTGATTTTTTTCGCTTCTCTCTCAGTCTCTCGAAGCATGAGAACGTCGTTGAGACGGATGGGTCCCTTGACGTTTCTGGTGATAATTCGTCCCTTGTCTCGGCCTTCTAAAACTCTGACTCGAACCTGAATAACTTCTCCCGTAACCCCGGTCCGACCGATGACTTGAGTGACTTCGGCCGGGATGAGTGGTTCGTCGGACCTATCCTTTGACTTGCTCACTTGCCCGCGCCGGTCTTTCTGATATTCTCAACTATCTTCAGGATATCCTTGAGAGATTGCGCACCATCGCCTGGCTCTACGACTGAGATTGCAGCGGAGCCGACGTCTAGCCCGGCGGACTTGCCTAGCTCAAGCTTGCTGGGAACGTAAAGGTATGAGATCTTTCTCTCTTCGCACAGGATTGGTAAATGGGCCACTACTTGCGGGGGCTCAACATCCTCTGCGATAACGACTAATTTGGCGATTCCTCGCTCTATTGCTTTTGTCGATTCGTTTGTGCCTTTCCGGAGTTTTCCGGTGTCTTTCG
>VBAY01000004.1 GCA_005883085.1 Candidatus Bathyarchaeota archaeon | reverse complement strand
AACCAGACTGGCGTTGAACTCTTGCAGACAAGAATGATCCAACGAGTACTAGGGCCAAAAGCAGAGCAGCGGTAGCAACGAACTCTGTGGCAAGGACCCAGAGCCCAAGCCCTGTGTTGAAGACGGAAAGTTCTCTGAGAAGAGTGAACTGTATTCCGAGAACGATTATGATGGCGAGAATTCCAGTGAGGAGACCTATTCCAAAGGATCCCTTCAAACCAGTTCGGATCTCTGTCAAAGTGGGCGTTTCCTAACTCCTAGTCAAAGGGTCAATGAGATAAACTCGATTGGGTCTGTCGACCGATTGTAACACCGTTGTCTGATGTATTGCAAGAGGCCTTGGTTTGTTTATGAGAAGTCATAGGCTGCGATTCTGTCTAGGTCTCTCCGCCTTGGCTCGGTCCACAGGTCGAGTGGAATCAGTCTACCAGCATACTTCGCGATAATTGTCAGCTTGTCTGAATCGCACCTTGAGCATTTTGCATGGACTCCGGTATCGACGTAATAACATGACTGACACCGGGACAATATTCTAGAAAACGTGAAGTGTTTGACTCCCGATTCTGCGAGTAGTTGGGATGCTTTCGTCAAACCTACGGTCTCTACTTTGTCTCCTAATAGGAGCGGCAGGATTGATCCTCCGTCGAGGAATCTCTGAACTTCTCCCTCAATAGAGGCGCGTGACGAGAATGGAATCTTCTGGGTAAGCGGGATCGCCGGCATATCAGTGTAGTATGGGTATCGCTTGGATCCTTGATACACGATTGTCGAGAAACCGTATTTTTCAGAGTCGATACCCGCAAGCCTCGATGATGCTTCGGGAGACGGATGAAGCCCAACCCGAATTCTAAGCTTACGAGAGTCGGTTTCCGATATCGCGCGTCTCGCGGTCTCGATGATCTTTTTGACAAAGACAAGAGAATCCTTGTTGTCCACATCCTTCTTTATGTGGTGCTTTACCGCCTCGTTCAATCCGAGGAGGCTAATCTCTGCCATCGGGTGAGATCCATAGTAGGCGCTCCCATTTGTCTGCCAAGAAAGCAGCGGCAGAAGTCCCTCTCGCATTCGTTCATGAATAGCCTGTCCGCGAATCTCTAGGGCCCTAACCGCCTCGTCTACGGCGTTCGTCACTCCTTGGAGAAATCGCTCGTCTTTCCATGCCGATTCATACGCGATTCTTGGCAGATTGACTTGGACCGTTCCCACCAGCGCTCCTCTGGCCACATCGCCCATGCTGTCGGTGACGAACATGCACCCGTCTGAAGATACGGTGTAAGATTCTCCCGGATTTTGTATCAGATAATTCATTATGGAGTATCTTAGAGAGGTCTCGTGGGCCATTGAGAGAAGTCCATCGGGCTCAGAGAGTTTGTTGCGGTCGAGTCTCAGGGTGATCGAGGGATTGACAAGTGGATTGTCTTGAGCAATTTCTTGGGCTGCATCGATCATTGTGCGGAGTACCTCCTCAGCTTCGCGTGCGTAGTCTGCGTACTTGCCCTCTGTCTGTCCGTTGGGACCAATCGCATCGGATTGTCCGAGGATGTTTGGGGCGGCACGATCGAGCCCAATGGTCGACCGTGAAGGAAGTGTGTTTGAGAAACCTTCCCAGTTCAGCTGAGAGAGAAAGAGTCGGACGGCTTCTTGGACCCTTTGACTTGGGACGCCCTTGACGAATGGTGCGAGAAGGATGTTAACGTGATCGAGTACTTGCTCCTCGGATACCTGCCCTTCGGTTACTCTTGCCAGCCGCAGCAGTGTTCCTAGCGCGCTTTCGAAAGAGATGGGTGGTTGCGATCCAGGTAGTCCTTTTCGGAAGAACGGGCGTGGGTCATGTGAAAAGACGCTGGGTTTGAGGATCCAGGACTCCGCGTCTTCTAGGTGGATTTGTCCCGAGAAATGTGCATCGACCAGAGGTCGTGGAAGACTATTGAGCAAGACATACTCTTCGGTCACCGCCGCGCCTGCGGACGATTGAACCCAAGCTGAGTCAAGGCGCTTCTGTCCTGCTTCCCTTAGAAGGACTGTCACGTCGTTGACGGGGAGTCCAAGTCGAGTTAGTTTGTGGCGGTACTCTTCGAGCTTTCTCTCGACGAGGATGGTATTGACCAGCTCGCGTACTAGGGGCGCAGTGAGGTAGGTTGTCCCGAATCGCATGAGCCTCTCTTCTGCTTCAGACGCAATCTCGTCGGCTAGGCTCTGAGGCATACCGGCTTCAGTTACAAGTGATGAAGCGATTCTGGTCCGGTCAAATTCCTCTATCGTCATTTTGGAGGTTCGGACGAAGAGGCGGCCTCGCTTGACCGCTACCCATTCCTCTAGGTCGCGCGAGAACTCGACGAGTATCTTTCCGAGGTCTGTTATGCTGTACTTTTTCGTGCCTTTTTCGATCGCAACCAGACTGGCTTTACGAAGGGTTTTGAGATGATAGACGAATTTTCCAGCGTCCCGCACGGGATCCATCTTCGCTTCGTACATTATCTCGGTGTACGGGAGGGGACCTTTGGAGACTAACAGCTTGAGTATGTGAAGCCGAACTGGCGCAGAAGCAGCGTCCAGAACATCCGAACTGAAGCGCTCGTAGGATCGCTGCAAGAAAAGGTCAAAAGCCTTCTACCCCAAACCTGTTTAAAAAATTGTACTTGACTACATCATATCGGACTCTGACTTCTGTCAGGAGCGGTTCGGCGGCATACAGTGCAGGTCTTCCAGCCTAACGTGACCACGCTGAAAAGCTGTTCCCGCCCGCAATTCGTGCAGTACTGGTGGAATCCTGTGGGATGCCGCGGTTCTGATAGAGTCTCGGTCGATGTTGCCGCTCGCATGTTCGGGTCTTTCTTAGGAATAGGTTTCGTCAAACGCTGGAGGTAGTCCTTGCTGAACTTGAGTTTTGGCACCGTTACCCCCCATACATGTCACTCTCTCTAGGCTTTGAGGACTAGGGTCTACCGAATTGTTGCCATGTGGAGGGTCAACGTGACATAACAATCACATTCGTTCCCACCTAAAGACGGCGAAGGAGACAATTTCTTGAAATCTTTCACGCCCCTCATCAATTCATGATAATAATTTGATAGCCTCGGGGACGAAACCCGATCCTCAAGCTCTCGAATCCTCCGTAGTCCGAGCGACATCGTCCCCTATGATGAACATGTTTTTGGAGTTTCTCGAGGTTCCAGGAAACGTCCTGCTTATCCAAGGAGCACCCGGTACCGGGAAGACAACTTTCGCTTTTGAGATACTAAATGCTATTGGGGACTCGCATAGGGTCTACGCGTCCAGCAGGGTGTCACCGGTCAAGCTGCGCATACAGTTTCCTTGGATCGACGAGGTCATCGATTCTATGTCCGGGAGATCGTCTAAGGCCAGCTGGAATGACGAATTCCACGACCTCCGAGGCTCCGACACCGACAGTGTCTTCTCGAAGATCGTACGCCTGAAACAGGCCAAAGAGAAATCAATCCTTGTCGTAGATAGCTGGGAAGGAGCGTTGAGAAACGCGACACCTGAAGGACGAAAAATGTTGGAGTCAGCCGTCATGTCAGAACTAGATCAGACAAAAGTAAGCGTGATTCTTGTGAGCGAGGCCGAACGAGCCGACAACCTCGGCTATCTAGTCGACGGAGTCGTAACTCTGAAACAGAGCGAGCTAGATGGGAGGAGAGTGAGGTCCCTCGGAATCGACAAGCTAAGAGGATTCAAGGTCGAGAGCCAATACTCCCCGTTCTCCCTTGAAAAGGGAAGGTTCACCTTTTTGGACGAGGAGGAATACGAAAACGGCCCACCGAGTATAGTTAGAAATCCAGAAAAAATTCCACACACCGCAACTCATTATTCCACGGGAAGTAGGGAGCTCGACCAGTTGCTAGGGGGTGGAGTCCGGAAAGGTGCCTTCTTCATGATCGACACCGAGAGCGATGTTTCCCCGCAGTCGCTGAGACTATTGATCAATATGATCAGGTCTAATTTCGTCAACCAAGGCGGGGCCTGCTTCAGCGTTTCAACCGGGACCTTCAGCTCGGAATCCTCGGCGGAGGCACTGAGACCCTATGTAGGCGATAAGGCCCTGGGAGAGAGAGTTCGGATAGTCGAGTTCAATTCGCAGCTGCCTCCGAAGCCGTGGAGGCTAAAGTTGAGGGGGCAGCTGATGAGCGATCTCGCAGAGTTCTACAGATCATGGAACGCCTTGAAAGAAACGTCAACTGGCATGATGTTAACTATGAACTTTGACAAGCTCGTTCAGGTCTACGGAGAGGAGGTGACACTTCCAGGGTTTACAGAGATAGGAGAAGGCTTGCGGGACGAAGGGGCCTTCAGCATCGGTATATCATCGCGTAACACCAAGGTGCGTGAGGAGTTTCTCAGACAAGCCGACTATCACATAAAGGTCCAGAGTTGGAGCGGTCATCTTCTGATCTATGGAGTGAAACCGTTCACACATATTCATGGGGCGACGTTCAACTTCGACAAGGGATACCCGTCCCTCGACCTCATAGAGATTGTCTGAGCCTTTCCGGAGACTCGCAATTGATTCGCTAGAATTTCGATGTGGTATAATTCCAAGTCGAGAAGCAGTACGGGGTTATCTCGACTAGGACTTCTGAGTAATTGGACAAGATTGACATTTTCATTGCTTGACTGGGACGCAGTAGAAAAAGTCGGGTCGCCTTTTCTATCCTCCTATAGCGGCTGTACTACATGAGCGATCTGTCGTACAAGCTGGCTGAACTACGACCAGCCCTACGTCCCGTCGTCGAGTCGGCGGCCTGGGTAGCCAGCTTCGTCATCGCTAACGCCATAAGCCAAGAACCAGTATACTTCCTGGTCCTCCTACTTGTCCTCGGCTCAGACGTTCTCGATACCTCTGACAAGAGCAAGGGACTTTTCCGGGACTTCATAGCCGGGAGCATAACTGCAATCTTGGCCCTTGCTCTTAACGATCCGTTAGGCTTGGCTGTTGGAGCCGTAGTGGCTGTTACGGGGGTTGCCAGGTTGCTTCAGAAACTCGCCTAGACGCAAAGTAGAGAAACGATCGAGAAGAGCTTACGCTGAAGCTTTGGTTCCCACGAAGTGGAATAATACCGGTTGAATCTCTCCGGAGTCAATCAATAACTGTTCCATACCTCTGAACAGTCTCGCGAGTGCCTTCTCCCTATTCCAATCATGGATCCTCATGTCGCTGAATACGCCCCAACAATAGTAGCAGTGCCAGGAGAAGCGTTCTCTATGGAAGAGTTGTTCGAGAGGATGCCTCATCTCCTCAAACTTGTTGATATGCTCCTTTCTTCCATACAGGTCTTCTTTCATTATGTTGTCAACACCTTCTCTCGGATTCTCGGAAGGGTGCGATGAATACCCATCTGTTAGTTCTAGTGTTCGTTGGATTTGGTAGAGCCAGGTCGCAGCTCTCCGGTTCATTCTGTCATACGCATATTCTAGGCAGACCAGTCTTCCATTGTTTTTCAGCAAGCTACGAGCCTTAGAGAGGATCTTTCTGGGATGAGGAAGGTCATGGAGGACCCGGCTAAAGAGAACAATGTCGTATGTTCCCGGAGCATCAAACCATTTGTTGAAGTCCGCTACTTCGTATCGTAGGTCGCCACGGGTCTTACTGTAAGGGTCCGTTTCCATCGTCCTCCGTGCTATGCGGATGATCCTATCATCGATGTCTATTCCAACAACGTCATGGCTCATCCTAGCTAGCTCTAGGCTCATGAAACCGGTCCCGCAACCGATCTCAAGAATCCTGAGATTTCGGCCACGAATGGAATTCTTTACCAGGCGGAAGTTATCGGCATAGGTTAGGTCGATAAGATAGGGTTGCCTCCAAAGACTGTCTTTCATGGAGGGCCAGGCCTTCAACCGACGCAGGTCTGGTGTGAAGTCCGAAGGATATCGTGGCAATGGTTCTGAAAACGTCCTGAACCGAATCTAAGAGGTTTCTCTCGGGCTTTTCTGCAGCTCTTATCGGTAAACGCTTGGTTTAGCGGTCTTCACATCCACTTTTTCTGGCTCTTATTCTTTGCCGATCGGATCTGGTTGCAGGGGATAAGCATAAAACGGCCCAGGGCTATCTCCAGTAGTCTTGAGATACCATGGGCAAAGTAATGATCTCTCTATCATCCGAAGCAGAACAACTGGTTAGACAAGAAGTTGACAAGGTCTACTATGGTAGAACCGGGGGGTTCAGCATTTTCTTCGAGCGCCTGGTACGCACATACTTCAACGGACACAAGAAAGCCCCGGCCGACCGTAAGCAAGCGAAATAACGCGATCTCCTACCCGGAAAGCAGGTCCGGTCGAATACGGCCAGTCACTCTGGGCCAACTTGCAGAAAGGGTCAGCGGTTTATCGCACTAGTTCTCAGCGCCGTTGTCTAGCATGATTCAGCTCAATACTGAGCTGCATGCAGTCGAACCAAAGCATTTTGAATCATTGGCTTAGGGCTCGCGGCAGGGGCGGTGGTCCAGACCACGCACATGTGGGGACAGCTTGGTCTAAGAGAGCTGGTAGGCAACTACTGGTTCGGGCAAATACTGGTCTCGGGCACCAGTGATCGTGGGTTCAAATCCCACCCGCCCCACCATGGATGTAAACCCGCCTGGGTTTGGGATCCACCTGCCCCACTAACCCAACCTACCCTACCTTCGAGTCAGCATCTCTGACGTTCGTGATTCAACTGCTGAATTTTTCAATTCTATTGCTCTTTAAATCGGAAGCTGGTTGTTGGATGTGAACTGGGTAGAGTCGCAGCGAGTCGGGAATAGTGCCGGTCTATAGCCTAGTCGGTGGTATCCAGGTTGAATATGGAATTGGAGCGGGCCAGCCTATCGTCAAGCTCGAATCAAGCCGAGGAATAGCGCACAGAGCTGTCTACACTGGGACCGGGGTTCTTTTCTTCCACTGGGTCCAGGAAGGAAAAACTCAGGCTTGGAGGTGCGACTCTTCGATGCTGGATCCCCAGATTATTCAGCCTGAAGAAGCAACCGATAGTGATGGAAGCCAGACCCTGACTTTCACTCTTCAAGAATCTATGCCCGCAGCTGGATTATTGCGGCGCCGATGGGAGGGAATGTTTCTCGCTCCAGCGATCCACATCGATGTCCCAAGGGGAGGGGACATCTGGATTTTTCTCATCAGATCGCCATGGTTCCCCTTGAAACCCTCTGTGAGCAAGCCGCTCCTCTCAATCGCCCACGATCAGTCGATCGCTAATGCTTCGATAAGCATCGACCCCACGGGAGGTCTAACAGCCGCGGTTTCTAACGCAGGAACGTCGTTCAAGAAAGTCTCCCTGGTGATGAGCCGGAGAGTTGGCGAGTTCGTTTCCGAGGAGGTAATAGGAGAAGTCGGTTCTGGCACCGGGAATCTCTCTTGGAGCCCGATAATGCGAAGCTTCGATCTATGTTTTGCAATGTCTAGTTCGATGTCGATGGGAGAGCTCGCGGGAGTAGCCCAAGGCCTAGGCGCGCAGTTCTACTCGGGATTCTTTGGACCTGGCTCTATAATCGGAGACTACATCCTATGTGACGGTCCAAGAACAGGATATTCATTGTTGTTGAGGGGCGATCTTGGCCTGCTTCGCCACGAAGAAGATTCGACTCAGGCAAGTCTTGCCTGGTGAAGACTCCCACTATGTTGTTATAAGACTGGGGGTCAGTCTCTGACAGGTTGAGCGGCCAGCAAAATCGATCCGGGGTCATTGTTGCACTCGTTCTTCTCATGATATTCCTCTTGTTCGGGGGCGTCGCAGCCTTTGCCACTGGACCCCCTGGTGTCGCTTTCGGTGGCATTTTCTTCCTATTCTTCATTATTATCATAATCATCGTTGTTGCAAGGGCCGCAACGCAATCCGGGCCAGGGGTCCAGCGTCCATATACCCAGCAGACGGCTTTTTCTCCCCCACCTCCCCCCGACACAATACTAGTGAAATGCGAATACTGCGGGATGAGCCAGCCCTTCAGAGAAAAATGCATCGGGTGCGGAGCACCTCTTCCGAGACCCAGCCTCAACTAGCGGCACTGCAGGTGTTGAGGAGCAGATAGTAAAGCCAGTAAATAGCCTGCTTGTCAGGCGTGCCCAGAAGGTTGCAAAGACTAGTCTCGGGCACCGGTGATCGTGGGTTCAAATCCCACCGCCCCACCACGGATGTACCCATGTGGGCTTGCAACCTTGGCCGACCCGCGCTTGGAAAGTTGCGCTGGCTGAAAGTTTCCAAATTGCATCTAGGTCGGAATTTCTTGTCAGGGAGCTCGAGCCGGCATCCTGACCATTGAGAGATAGTTTCTCCCATCGGCGAATCTGATTCCCCTTCCCTGAATCACTCTAACAATTACCGTCGCTTGAGGTCGGTATTTCTCCCATACCTCTAGAACATCCTTCGGTAGTTTCGCAACGCCTGCGGAGGTCATCTTCTGCTGATTGAGCAAATTCCATGCGGTTGCTATGTTGTACTTGGACCAGTTGGATCTCTTTCGCCTCGGCGTGTATCGAATCACCCATCGTTCCGTGTCGATGGGGCTTAAACCAGCCGTCAATCCAGCCAAAGCAGAGTGCCTCCTCGAGAGCTGCCCGCGGGGGGAATTTCTTGTTCTTCGGGGGCCTCTTGTATACCACCAGAAGCGCTTCTCTCTCTACAGCATGATTCCTCTCTAGCCAATTCCGCCATTGCCTTCTTGAGGTAAACCGAAGAGCCCCCCGAAGGTCCCGCATGTCGCCCCATGAACGAGCTCAGTATTAGATATCTTCAACCCGACGTCGGCAGCAAGGACGTCTGCGTCGGACTTGAGTGAAACATGTCCGGTAGCCGGGATCTGAACCCAGCATGTTGCACTACGAGACGGTGCGAGGGGGATGCGGCGATAGCCCTACCTCGCGGGTATAGCGAAATCCGTTGAGCTTGGCCCATAATTATGCGATGCCGTAACTATTTTCCAGAAAATCCAAAGGCAACTAGCTAGTAAACCACTAAATAGCCCGGTTGGTTCGGCTTCGCGACATAAAGCGTGTTGAACGTTGCCTGAAGATCGCGCGATCGAGACTCATGATCTCTCGAAGAATTATGGTGATAGGCTCGCGGTAGACCGGCTGAACCTCACTGTTGCCTCCAAGCAAGTCCACGGGTTTCTCGGCCCGAATGGAGCAGGAAAGTCCACCACGATCAAGATGATGGTTGGTCTGCTGAGGCCGACTACCGGCAGTCTCAGCATCCTCGGCCAGGGGGTCAGAGGAGACAACCCGAAGGTTCGACGAAAGATAGGTTACATGCCAGAACTACCACGTTTTCCAAAGCATCTCTCAGGGGAGGAGTTGCTCGATGTCTACGGGCGCATGTATGGGATGTCGAAGACCGAGAGACAGGGGAGGATACCGGAACTGATCAAGATGGTAGGGCTCGAGGGCCGTGGAAAAGATAGGATTGGAAAGTATAGCAAGGGCATGCAACAGCGTATCGGGATTGCCCAGGCGCTGATCAGCGACCCTGAGCTGGTAATCCTTGACGAGCCAAGTATAGGTCTTGACCCGGTTGGTATGGTCGAGGTTCGGAACATGGTCAAGGACATTGTAAAGTCCGGGACAACTGTATTCTTCTCGTCACACCTCCTCGCGGAAGTCCAGCAGGTCTGCGACCATGTCACAGTGATTCATCTCGGGGTCATGCGCTACTCGGGAACGCTGGAGGATATCTCCAGCAAGGTGATGGCACGTCGCAGAATCGTCATCGAACTGGAGAAACCGGTTGACGGGGTTCTTGCTGCCTTGAAGACTATGAAGTTCGCGACGGTTGAAGCTAACGTGAACACTTACACGCTCCACCTGGATACGCGCGAGGACGTACGCGCAGAGGTCTCGCGCGCAGTAACGGGAGCTGGAGGGGTCATTTTGAGGATGCAAGAGGAAGGAGGAGGACTCGAAGACGCATTCCTCAGCCTAGTCGGAAAAGAGGGAATGGCCTAGTGGCACAGAAGAAACGCGCTGGGACTCTAGCGGCCTTCATCGCCCTTCTCTACTACGAGTTCCTCTGGAATATTCGAAAGAAAAAAATCATCGCGATATTCATCATCATATTCGCCATCGCGACCGTTCAGCTCGCCTTCACCCCAATAGCCGATGCACTCGCAAACCCACCCCAAACACTTCAAGCGAACTCTACATTCGTCTTCGGCGGAATAGAGGCATTGACAGGAATCTTCCTCTTCCTCGTTGGTGTCGCAACGACGATGAACACCGTCTCGGGCGAGTTTGAGTCAGGGACAATTGTTCCTTTGCTGACGAAACCTGTATCGAAGACCCTTGTCTTTGCAGCAAAGATCGTCGCATCCGTGATAACGCTCCTTGCGGCCTATTCGTTTCTCGTTGGCTACATAGCGATCGGAGGCACTTTGATCTATGGTTCTCAAGACAACCTGAACCTCGTTCCCCTAGGAATTCTGGGGCTTACAATCGGAAGCATGGTCTGGGCTTCCGTCGCCCTAACGCTGGGCACGCTATCGAAGAACTCTGTTCTGGCAGCCCTCGGCTCGTTTGGCTTCTACATCGGACTCTTGATAGGTGGGACCCTCATCGCCTCGCAATTGGGAGCGTCAACTGTACTGTTCTATGCGCCAGGAATGGGTGCTACAGGGACGACTGCGGCGTGTGCAGGCTTGGAACGAGGCGGAGGCCAAACCTTCAGCACCGGGACAGATGGTCTCGCCTCGATGTTAATGCGCTGGGTCCTGAACCCGGGACAGGTCCTGAACTTCTGCGGCTTCCAGTTCCGCGCATCGGGAAATCCAACCACGACGCTCCTGGCCTCTGACACCTTCGCAAATGTTGCGTTCAGAGACCTCTGGGTGTCTCTAGTCTATGTCGCGGGACTCTTGCTTCTGAGCTGGTTCGCATTCCGCCGATCCCAGATCGTTGAATCGTAAACCTGTTGGATTCAAAGTTTAAAGGAACGATAGGCTTCCAAACGCCTCGAGCATCTGTTCGCTTTGACGAGTACTATTCTTCCGCGTTCGGCTGACTACGAGGTCAAGTTAACTCCGGACCATGAGAGCCTCAGGAATACCATTCGTGATTTTGCTGAGAAACAAATCCGACCGATAGCCGGGGAGATTGATCGCAAGAACCACATCCCGCGAGAGTTGCTCAACCAGATTGCAAAGCTTGGCGTTACAGCGATTACTTACAAAGAAGAGTATGGCGGGCTCGGTGCAGATCTATTGTCAATGGTCATTGCACTTGAGGAACTGGCCCGCGTCTCAGCCGCCTGCTCGACAGTCTTCGTTGCTAGCCATCTCGTCTCTGAGCCACTAAACGAGTGGGGGACAGAGGACCAGAAGAAACGCTACCTCATCCCGATGGTCTCGGGCGAGAAGATTGGGGCTCACGCCATGACCGAGCCGGGCGCCGGGTCCGATGTAGCAGGAATCAAGTCTACAGCGAAACTCCACGGGACCCACTGGGAGATATCAGGACGAAAGACGTTCATCACAAACGGTGAGATAGCCGACCTATACCTTGTCTTCGCCCGGACGAGCCCCTCGCCCAGCAGACAGGAGAGACACAAGGGTCTCAGCGCGTTTCTAGTCGAGAGGGGAACCGAAGGATTCCAGGTAGCTAGCAAGATCGAGACAACCGGATTGCGTGGCTCGCAACCGTCAGAGCTAGTCCTTGACCATGTGAAAGTTCCTAAGGACAATTTGCTTGGAAAGGAGGGTGACGGTTTCTATGTCGGAGTAAAGACCTACGACAGAGGCAGGATAGACGTCGCAGCACAGGGCGTCGGGATTTGTCAAGCCGCGTACGAGGCTGCCGTGAGCTACGCGCAGACCCGAATCAGTTTTGAGAAGCCGTTGGTCGAGTTTCAACAAGTACAATACAAGCTTGCTGAGATGGCTATGGGATTGCATACTGCTCGATTGTTGACTTATTGGGCCGCGTCGTTAAAGGATCAAGGGAAGGACTTCGTGAAGGCGTCGTCGATCGCGAAAGTGACGTCAACGGAAGCAGCTGAAAAGCTGTCGCTTCTTGCAATGATGATACATGGCGGTTACGGTGTGGCGACGGAATATCCGGTGGAACGGTTTCTGCGGGACTCCCAGATTATCAAGACCTACGAAGGCACCAACGATATTCAGAGGCTAACGATTGCGAAGCAGTTATTGCGAGAACTGAAAGCCTAACCATCTTTGTCTACATTTTGTGCCACAAATGTCCCATGTTTAGTCGCTTCGAGACGATAGCCTGTATCGACGCACGATCGATTTTGCAACATTTCTTGGAGTCCGATTTGTAGTGTCAATACTCAAACTCCTATGAAACGGAATTTCCAAGTCGAGATTGTATCTTCGAAAGAGGTCGCTCAACATCTTCGCGGTAGCGATTTTTCCCATCCTCCTTCTTTGACTCGACTTGACACGCCTAACCAATTCTTTCCGGTCGCAATAGAGCCGCACGAAACATACCTGCCCTCGATGAGATCTGACACTTTTGAGAACATCCCCAACAAACCGGTCGTCCTCCCCTTTGCTGTAGACAAATGTGAAAATTGTATCGATTCCATCCTTCGCCGCTTGTTCTATCATCTCTAGTCGATATTTGCCGGTGAGACGCCAGAAGGTCTTTGTTCCAAACTCGAAAATAGACTGGACAAACTGGATCGAGACATGATTGTGGAAGAGCTTGAACCCTGTCAGCTTTGCCAATTCAGTTGCGACTGTCAGTTTGCCAGATGCCGGTGGTCCATAGATGAAGACCAGTCTCATTACGCTGAAAGACAGCTCTCTAAGCTGAAATAAATAGCGGCCAGAGCCGAATATGAGGAGTCGAGTTTTGAAGTTCATTCTCTCAGGTCTCGGAAACTGGTATAACGGATGGAGCCTAACCGATCAAGCAGTTCAGCTAGCTGACAAGCTCGGATTCTGGGGCGCAGTTATCCCAGACCACTACATGTGGGCCGAGGCTTTCGGACAGCCGCAGAAAGATTCGACTGTTGAAAGCTGGGTCGCCTTGACCTATCTCGCGGCCAAGACCCAGAACATCAAGCTCGGAACCATTGTCACCCCGATCCCATTCCGTCCACCAGCAATCCTGGCCAAGATGGTCTCGACCATGGACGTCCTATCATCAGGACGCGCAATCCTCGGCGTAGGAGCCGGATGGTCCCAGACAGAATTCGAAGGATACAGCACATGGGACGATTCGAAGACGCGAGTCGACAAGACACAGGAAGGCGTGGAGCTAATCCTCCAGCTCTGGCAGAAGCCCCAGGTCGACTTCAAAGGAAAATACTACCAGGCGAAAGGCGCGATTCTAGATCCAAAGCCGGTACAGAAGCCCCACCCGCCCCTGATGTTCGGAGGCGTCGGGACACGAATGCTACGGCTCGCAGGCCAATACTCTGACGTCTGCCATATCCCACCGTGGGTCCATGTTCCCATGGAGAAGGCACGGTCCATCGTCAAGCAAGAGGCACGAAGATTCCATCGAGAGGACAAGATAGCTTTTGCAGCCGGGTCCGTTGCCAACCGAGACCAAAAATTCGATCTAAAAGACGTCGGTCAAGACGTGGAAAAGGCCGCAAAAGACGGAGCACTATACTACATTGCACCCCTCCGACGCACTGGCTACCTTGACAATCTCAAGGAATTCGCGAAGAATATCATACCCTCATATTCTGGGCTTGACTAGAATAATCGCTTGTCCTCTTTCGAGAGTCGCGCTCTACGCGAACACCGTTTGAGACAGTCGTGTCTTCTCCATATCTCGGATACGTTCGCGGACGAGCGAGTGAATGAACTCGTTCGCAAAAACTAGCTCTCTGTTCAGAGTTACGGCGGCGGACTCAATGCTTTGTAAGCGGTTTAGTGCACGGGTTTTCAGGTTGACGTCGCCGAGGTTTTTGCTTCGGCAGAGCAAGTACTTCATCGGTGGATTCCGTGTCTCGTGAATCAGTAGCGCATCATCGAGAGTCTTGCGGATCTCACTCATGGGCACTTTGCCTGCAACGGCGAGGTTGTACACTAGTTCGCCTGGACTGGAGCCTGCGCCGAGTCTTGGCATGATCACTATCGTTTCTGATCTGGTCAGA
>VBAY01000174.1 GCA_005883085.1 Candidatus Bathyarchaeota archaeon | reverse complement strand
CTATTCACGCAACTATTCGGCTCGTTCGGACTGCTCCTAGGAGGAATAAACTATACCGTATTCGCCACCGCGGGCATCGTTCTTCAGAACGCTTTCTCGAGCGCGTTCCAATCTGGCACGGCCGTGGTGGATGATATCAAGTCAGGTTTCCTTACCAAGATGCTCGCCACTCCCGCTAGTCGTGCTTCCATTCTCCTGGGTAGACTCCTAAGTGACGCATTCCGGGTTTTCGCGCAATCGCTCATCATACTTGTACTAGCTTATGGTCTAGGAGTCTTTCCTGTCACGGGTTTCATAGGATACGTCCTAATCCTATTCACTGTGGCATTTTTCGGCCTTGCCTGGTCAGGAATATCATTGGCTCTCGGACTCAGAACCAAGAGTGCTGAGACGGTATTCGGGATAGCGGGAACATTGACCTTCCCCCTTCTATTCATGAGTACAGCGCTAATGGACAAGAGCCTGATGCCACTGTGGATGGTAAGGGTATCAGCGTACAATCCGATCAGCTTTGCAGTGAACGCGATTCGGGATCTAATAATGAACGGATACAACTGGAACTCGTTCTTGCTGTCTTTCGGAGTAATCTCGTTGATAGGAATAGTAACGATGGGCGCAACATTCTACGAGTTCAAGAAAGTAGTCAGCTGAGAACGCCTCGCGGCCGTGCCTGCCTGCGCGGGTTGTCGTCTTACGCGCTAAAGTCCGCTATGATCGGGTCCAAGAATTTGAGTATGTCTTGGGTTTCGAGTTCTACAAGCTTGTCGGGATCCCCTCCACCAGCTATGCTTCTGAAGTTTCGCTGGATGGTTGGGTCAAGTAGGATTCGCGTAATCTTGTTGAACGGTGGTACTCCGCCGACCGGATACCCTGAATGTTCCAGGACCTCATCAGGCTGAGCCAAGCGCACGTCCTTGACCTTGAGCAGGGTCTTTATTTTCTTATAGCTGATTCTATTTCTCGCGGGGAGTATCGCCAGAATAGGTTTCTTGTCTGAGCCTACGAGGACGATGGATTTGATGATCCTGTCTGCAGGGATTTTTCTCGCGGCTTCCTCGACTGTTCTGACGGGCTCACTGAATTCGATGAAACGATGCCAGATTCCTTTTGAAACTAGTGTGGTTCGGAGATGCTCTGAATAGTTCGGTTCAGCGTGACTCAACTCGTCAAGTCTCCCGGTTGTCCGAGGGTGGACAGAAATCTTGTCGCCTCCTTGGGGGATCTCAGTCTTACGACTGCGAGATGAGAGTTCTCTGGTCTGCTTAGAAGAGTTGGATATTGTCTCCGACGTCTTCGATAGGTTCGGACAGCCCACAAGAACACGGAGTCCTGAGTGAACAATCCTCGAATGTGCTCCTGGTTGCCGTTCCATAACTTCTCATGAGTGAGGATTCTCCTCAGCGTCCGTCTGGCTAACCTAGCAATAATGGTTCTGAAGGGATAGTCCAGCCAGACAACCGTGTCCGCCCGGCTCCAGACAATGTCTCGGACCTGATGATAGTTTCCGTCAACGACCCAGGAGTCGCCTTGCAAGGATTGCTTGACGCGTTCTCGAAAGAGATCGTTCGGCGCTTCTACCCAGTCGGGTTCCCAGTGGAGAGCGTCTAGTTCGATGTGCGGAACGTCGAGGAGTTGGGCTGATTTACTGGCAAACGTGGTTTTGCCGGAACCTATCGTTCCAACGACCGAGATTCGTCGATAGGAGAGTTGGTCGCTTCTAGGAATCTGCTTAAATTCACTGGAACGCGAATCGAATGTAAGCACCTTTCATTTCCACGGAGAAGCGTGATAGAACCTGTCGTCAATCGAGGATCCTCTGCTAAAAGAAGTATTGGCCGCTTTCAAGGAGGACGCAGCCCACATGGCTGACGACCTGCTGAGAACAATCACTACCCAGGCCTTGATAGCCGCCTTCGCCCTCCTGTTAGCTATATCCTCGTTACTGAGGCTGCTCTTCTTCGTATATTTTGCTCAGCCAGGGGGATCCGGGTTTCCGATGCGTCTGTCAGTGGATGCATCAGCGGTAGTGGAGACAGCTCTGACAGTTGTCTTGTTCCTGCTTTCTGTGATCTCCATCTACAGCCTATTAGGCCTGCGAAGAAGATATTCCAGACTGTTGGCCATGGCTGAGAAACTCGGCCGATGAAAAGTGCCCCTCTCACCGGAAACAAGGAAAGAGGCAGAGAAGCGACTGACGGTCCTGAAGATGATAGAGGTTTTTGCCGACAAGTGTCCAAAGAGCACACTGCTCAACGGACCGTTCGGTGGAGATGACAAGGCGTTTGATAGGCTGCTCGGACCCAGCGGCATTCTTACAAGGACATCACTGATCCTAGCCAGCACTGATGGCAGAGTTACTCACTACTCTCGAACAGACGCCGGCAAAGTCTACCAACAAGTCCTCGACATGCAACTAAACTTCCTCGACCCGTATACAGGCGGAGAAGTCTGGAAGAAGTGATCAAGGTGAACTCGCCCGCCGTGGCTATGGTTCAGGACTTGATTGGAAAAAACGGGAAATTTGAACGAAGACGTAAGTGTTGACTATGCGGCTAACCTAGTGAAGCCAGGGTACAATTGTGCGGGCTAGTGGTTGCGTTGGTTGTGCTCGTACTTTGTTGTGTTGTGCCTGTCGAAGTACCGTTAGCTGCAAAGGCAGTGCTGATCGCATAGGCTGTAGCACCCGCGCCTACTCCGACCAGAAGGACTAGGAGTAGTATTGACCGAAGCGAAAATCCCCTCGAAGACCTGGGTTGAATTTCATTCTCCAATATTTTCACCTCTACTATTCTTCCTTCACGCCGGACATCATGATCATTCTCCTAGGAGTCAGCTTAAATCCGGACCGTTCCTGGCTCGAATGATTGCGCTATTGTGGTGACGGTTAGTGCGGAGGCCTTTCTGCCTAAAGGCCTTTGAAACCTCTTTGAAGATCGTCAAGTAGATCTTCAACGTCTTCTATTCCTACGCTCACGCGTATGAGGGTGTCCTTGATTCCCTGCTCCATTCTTCTCTCACGCGGGATGCTGGCATGAGTCATGCTAGCCGGATGTTCGATGAGAGATTCGACTCCTCCAAGACTTTCTGCCAAGGTGAAGACGCTGAGTTTGGTCAGGAGTTTTTCGCAGTCTCTGAATCCCCCCTTGAGTTCGAAGCTCAGCATTCCACCATAGCCTCGCATCTGGCGCTTGACGACATCTCGTTGCGGATGATCTGGTAGGCCCGGATAGTAGACCTGTTCTACCTTGGGTTGTTTCAGGAGGAACTCGCTGATCTGTTTCGCGTTGGAATTGTGACGATCCATCCTGACAGGCAAAGTCTTGATTCCTCGCAGAACGAGCCAGCAATCCAACGGCCCAGGAACAGCACCGACGGCATTTTGAAGGAACTTGAGACGTTTGCCAATATCAGCGTCGGCTGTGATCGCAGCGCCACCAATCAGATCGCTGTGTCCTCCGAGGTATTTCGTTGTGCTGTGGACGGAGATATCGGCGCCAAGCTTCAGTGGGTTCTGGAGATAGGGGCTTGCAAAGGTATTGTCGACAACCAACATTGCATGATTTTTCTTAGCAACCTTGGAGATCGCTCGGATGTCCACTACTCTCATCAACGGGTTCGTCGGTGTCTCTATCCAGATCATCTTGGTGTTCTTTCGAACTGCCTTCTCCACATTGTCAGGCGTCCTCGGGTCCACATAGGTGAATTGTAAGCCGTAGTTTCGGAGAATTTGGTCAAACAGCCGGTAGGTTCCCCCATAGATGTCGTCCCCGGCGATTACGTGGTCTCCTTTTCGTAGAAGCATAAGAACGGTTGTCGTTGCAGCAAGGCCTGAACTGAATGCGAGACCGACCGCTCCATCTTCCAGTGCTGCTAAGCTCTGTTCTAAAGCGCTACGCGTTGGATTGGCAGTTCGCGAGTATACGTACTTGCCCTCGCGCCCGGGTTTAACTTGCATATACGTTGAGGTCAGATAAACAGGAACGGTGACAGAGCCCGTGGCGTTGTCGGGTTCCTGTCCCGCATGGATGGCTTTGGTCGAAAACCTCATGATGAACTACTGTTCAGTTAGGCGCTGATTTAACATATCTTTATTCCAAACGATTGGAAACTTCCAACCCAGTCTCAAGGAGATATCTTGAGTGTCCGTTGATCGTAGATTCAATCGGGGCAAATTGTGGGAACTGACCTAGGCATTTCTGTAAGTCTAGTCCTGGAGCTTTGCACCGAGACCTTGCAGTTTGTACTTCAGATATTTTTCCATAGTCTTCGTCATTAGCAGGCCGCTTTTCATGCTCTTGTATACGAATAGCCAGTAGTCTTTCTGGCTCGTCTTTCCCTCTCCAACTCGCAGAGCATACAACTCGAGCTGGTCCAACAGATTCATCACATCCCTATCTCTCAACTCAAGCTCCTCGTTTGAAGCTACAGAAACCCTTGTTCTTTCATCCACTGGTCAGAGAATAATTTGCTGAGGTAGTTCCTACCGGTATCCGGAAGCAATGTCACAATCGTCTTGTCCTCAAGCAGATGCTCTGCGACCTTCACTGCAGCGTGGACTGCTGTGCCCCCTGACCCTCCTACCAGTATTCCTTCTTCTTGTGCCAGTCGTCTGGCCATGCGAAAGGCGTCCGTGTCAGAGACTTGGATGACATCATCCACGATCGACAGGTCCATTGTCCCGGGCATGAAGTCTTCTCCAATCCCTTCCACCTTGTACTGGTGGGGCTCTTCCCTGTGTCCGTGATATCGCGGGTAGAAAATTGACCCTTCGGGATCGGCACCGACAACCTTCAAGTTTTTTTTCTTCTCCTTTAGAAATCGGCCTATTCCCGTAATGGTCCCTCCTGTTCCCATGCCGCAGACGAGAACGTCGACTTTTCCCTCGGTCTGACGCCAAATCTCGGGTCCCGTTGTCCGGTAATGAGCGTCGGGATTGGCTCGGTTCTCATACTGGTTAGGCATGTAGGAGTGCAGCGTCTCTTTCGTCAGTCTCTCCGCGACCTTGGTGTAATGTTCAGCGGATTCTGGGGGAACGTTTGTAGGGGTCACCACGACCTTTGCCCCGTAAGCCCGTAGGATGCTCCTCTTTTCCTCGCTCATCTTGTCAGGCATGACGAAGATCATCTTGTAGCCCTTCACGGCGGCAACCATTGCCAATCCAACTCCGGTGTTTCCTGATGTGGGCTCTATGATCGTTCCACCGGGTTTTAGGAGACCATTCTGTTCCGCTCGTTCGATCATTGCGATTCCGATTCGATCCTTAACGCTTCCACCAGGATTGAGGTTTTCCAGCTTCGCGAGAATGGTGGGTTTGAGACCCTGTGAGATCTTGTTCAGGCGGACGAGAGGTGTGTCTCCGATGACATCTAGAATGGTCTTGTGAACTTCCATCGAGAAAACTGGTTCCATTAGTACCTTCAGTCAAGCCTGTTTATCAGAATATGCAGACTCACAGGTGGACCGGAAGAGAGGCAGAGAGAAAGTACGAATATAGGCAATGCAACCCTCGCCTAGGATTGAGGGCGAACCAAAGACACATACTCCACGGTCATCCCGGGATTACTTAGGGCCCTAACTGGAAGTATCACGAGCCTTAACTTTCTGCTTTTCCCAGCAGACTTGACGCGTGATTGTAAGATTTGTCGCAACGGGTCCCCACCGGCATCCCTGAGCTAGACGAT
>VBAY01000003.1 GCA_005883085.1 Candidatus Bathyarchaeota archaeon | reverse complement strand
GCAAAGCGATCCAGTTCAGACTCCAAGGAAGGACCGATCTCAGCCAGTTTGTCATGGGTGATGATTTGGGGAATCTTCGCGCAGAAGATGAATTCCTTTGGAGAGAATCTGTTCCAGCCTAACACCGTGCCGGGCTGAGGGAACGCATAGAATGTGGAATCGATCTCGGCGGTTGGAAATACTTGCGTGTAGTGTTTCAGTTTGCTCTCGGTAGAGGTTGGATAGAATACCCCTACCCATTCTGGGTACGACCACCCGGACGTCCCTAGAAGTAACCGACTCGTCTTCGCCTACCTCTTGCCTAAATCCGGGGCTGCAAAGCGTCTGAAGAAGCTATGGGTCAGATTCGGATCGGCGCGGGCGGTTGGGACTACTTCAATCTCCCCAACGGCGACCGGCTGAAAGCATACTCATCAGTATACGATTTCGTGGAAGTAAACAGCACCTACTACAGGATACCGAATCCATCTGCAGTAGCGAGCTGGCGCAGGCGAGTCCCGCTTGAGTTCGAGTTCTCGGTTCGGTGTCAGAGGGATCTTGCTGAACTTCATCGATTAGAGTTGACCCCCAAGACCGTCCGCATAATTGATTCCATGGAAAGGACTTGCAGACACCTGAAGGCAGGTGTTCTAACGGTCCTAATTCCGAAGGCGCTTGTTGGAGACAGAGAGCTCGGTTCCAAACTGAACAGCGTTCTTTCAACGATAAGTCTCGGTGAGACCCGTATCGCCATCGAGTTTCGTGGAGGTGAGCCAACACGGGATACGTTGAACATTCTACATGACCACAACGCCGTACATTGTGTTGACCTTTCTACGCAAGACCCTGAGGTTGACTCAAGCATTCTTTACAGTAGACTGTTTGGCAAAGGAAAAGAGAACATCTACGAGTTTGACGACAACGAGCTTCAAAGCATTGCCACAAAGGCTTCTGGCCCAAAATTCGAGAAAAGCATCCTCGCATTTCATGGGGTCAGGATGTATGGAGATGCTGCGCGTTTGAAGACTTTCGTAAGTTCTGGAAAGTTCCCTTCACTTACGGGTCAAGTCGGGCTTGGATCGTTAGGCGAAATCTTGAAGGAAGATGCAAGGTTCCCGACCACCAAGTCCCAACTCATAGAGGAACAAGGATGGAAGCTCTATGACAAGAGCGGGGAAGAGCGGGCGAGAGCGCGAGAAGTCCTTGAGAGACTTCCGGAGAGAACTTATCCGACTCTAGACGACGTTCTAGCGTCCCTCAAAAGAGCGGTTCTCTGATCGTTTCCGATGCTGATGACATACTTTCGGAAGACCCGATACGAATGATGAGTTATGGCCACGGAAGAACATAGAACACAAAGTGGGGGGTTTGCCGTGAATTTCTCGTACACGGCGTTGGGGTGGCTTATCGTCCTTGGATCCCAATCTAGGCGGCTACGAGTGGTTGGACCTGAAGCAGTTCCTTTGCCAGTACGCGATATTGTTCCGATGCAGGGTTTCTCGGCCGGTACAGTATTCCCGGCAGACCTTTGCTTGGCGCCTCGGCCATCCGGACGGATCTGGGGATTACCGATTTCAGAACTCGCTCGCCAAAGTTTTCGTTGACTTGTTGCATGACTCGGCGTGATAGCGCTGTTCTTCGGTCGTACATCGTCAGTATTATCCTGTAGTCGAAAGCCGCTTTCAACCGGGATCTTACGAGGTCCATGACTTTGAGAAGCGTTGGCAGTCCCTCCATTGGATAGAACTCGCATTGCACTGGAATTAGGACCAGGTCGGATGAAACTAGGGCGTTGAGTGTGAGTAGTCCGATGTTCGGTGGACAGTCGATTACGACTTGTTCGAACTGGTCTTTGATAGGACTAATTGCTTCTCTGAGCACGTATTCTCTGCCTGGGGTTGATGAGAGTTCGACTTCTGCGCCTGCTAGATCCAAGTTGCTTGGTAGTAGCGAGAGCTTCTCAATTCGAGTGTTCAGGAGTACTTCTGCGGCTTTGCGTGATTGAGAAAGAATGTTGTAGACTGTTGAAGAGAGGGTCGCTTTCTCGAAGCCTAGTCCAGTTGTGGCGTTCCCTTGAGGGTCCAGGTCCACGATCAGGGTCTTTTTCCCTTCGATCGCAGTTGCCGTTGCGAGGTTGACTGCGGTCGTTGTCTTTCCGGTTCCGCCTTTGTTATTCAGTACGCTAACGATCATTGCTAGGGGGCTCTATTCTGGATAATTACTAAGAGATTGATTCGCAGAAAATAGATAATGGAAGCGCCTGGGGGAACTGATATCGTCAGAATCGCTGACTCTCTAAGGGAATAATCCTCGGGGTTTCGGACCTCTCATATAAGCGACTGAAGGGTCCCGATTTATATGGAGAGATAAGATTGAACTCTTTTATCAACGAACATTGCACTGAATTTGTTAATCTAGCATTAGACGATCTAACAGAATGAGCGAGCTGGCTCTCATGAATAAGGATATAGTCCACGAGACTACGAATTTGCCAACGCAGCGGACTCTCGATCTGAATAAGGAAGTTATCGAATGCCGGGCTTGCCGACGGCTGGTCGAATATCGTGAATCGGTAGCTCGTGTGAAGAAGAAGGGGTTTCAGAGTTGGAACTATTGGGGCCGTCCCGTTCCTGGTTTCGGTGATATCGCGGCTTCGATTTTCGTGATAGGGCTTGCTCCAGCTCCTCACGGGGGGAATCGGACAGGAAGAGTGTTCACTGGGGATAGGAGTGCCGACTTCCTCGTTAAGGCGCTTTTCGAAGCAGGATATGCAAACCAGTCTCATTCTGTTGACGTTAATGACGGTCTGAAATTGAATGCCGTTTACATGACTGCGGCTGTAAAATGCGTCCCTCCCAACGATAGACCAACGAGCGAAGAAATGTCGAACTGTGCTCATTTCCTGAAGTCTGAATTGGAGATCTGCAATAAGTCCAGAGTGATCCTCTGCCTTGGGCAGTTTGCTTATCGGTCTATGATGACTCTATTGAGGAAGAACAACCTCTTCACGTCTAAGATTCCAAGGTTTGAACACGGGCTCGAGATCCACTTGCTAGATGGCCGCAAGGTCGTTGCGTCATACCATCCCAGTCCCAGAAACACTCAGACAGGCACACTAACCGCTGACATGTTCAACTCTCTTCTCCGGAAGATACGCGGTGACTTGAGTCGCATGCCCTAGCCTGCTCTACGGGAATGCCGGCCTATCGAATCAATATTGTCTAGGAACCTATTTGGACGGTCGTGGTCGTTCTATCTGAATGTCGCGTGATAGGTACTCCTTGGTCTTGGATTCTGCTTGAACTAAGAGCTCCTCGAAGTGCTTGGTCAGTGCCTGAATCTTTTCCCCTGCCACGTGAAGTTTCTCCATGGCTTGAAGCTCGTCCTTCTTCCCATCGTCGATCTTCCTGAGAACAATTTTCCTTTCCAGATAGAGATTCTTGCAGGTCGGGTCGTGGAGGAGTCGTTGTCGTTGACCTAGAAGGTTTCGCCCTTTGCTCTGTTTTTGTGCTAGGTGTTCGGTTGTCGTTAGCTGGTCAAGCTGACCTACAACCCTGGTGGTCTTTCGATGGCTGAGCCCCATCTTGCCCGAGTCCAGAGCACTCTTGAGGTTGGTTAGAATAGGGGTGAGGTAGGGTCCTGAGTTTCGGGAGAGGAAGCTCCTGTACGGGGACTGAATATATTCGCCCAGTGCTTCTCTTTCCTCAGATCTTAGGGCGATTTCGCCTCGCTGGGAAAGGTCTCTGAGTTTTCGGAGGGGTCGTCTCAGATGGGTTAGTGTGTCTGTTCTGAACTCTCTGCTTTCCTTGCGAAGCTCCTTCTCGATCTCCAGAACTTGTTTGAGAGAGTCGTTCGACGTAATCTTCTCCAGCTCATTTGACAGCTCTTTGATGGCGGAGGAGAGCCCTTCACGAGTTCGTTCAAGTTCGATACTCTCCTTCTTCTTCTCTTCAAGTTGCATTCCGATTTGACGGATCGTCTCAACGATGCTGGTGAGAGTCTTTGCATGTTGGAGGTTTTCTCCGCTTCCCTCGAGGAACTGGGATATTTTCTCTCCTACTTTCGCTATTCTCTCGACAACCCCTGAAAATGAGAGCATATCCAATAGGTATAGCCCGTGGATTTCTCTTTGGGTATTGTTTCTGCTCTCTCTGAGGGACCGGGCGGTGTTGGAGAGGTTGTCCCGTAGAACCTTGAAGGAGTCCCAGCTTACTTCTTGTGGGATTTGGATTTTTTCTATGCTGGAGAGGGCGTCTCGGGCAACACGTCCCACAACTCTAGCGGCTCGATAAGAGATTGGGTCTTTCTTGGTGGCTAGGTTTCCATCGGCTTTGCGCGAGAGTTCTTCGAAGAAACTTCGGGCTTCATCAAGTGCACGGCGGGTCTCGTCGGAGAGTTTTCCTGCTTTGTTCTTTGTAGGGCGCAGAGCTTTCTCGAGTTCTTGATCCAGCCATGTGTCGTATTCGTCTACGCGGATTTTCAATTATTGCGGGACCAGGGGGAGGATTCTTACCTAGTCTCCTCTCTAAGATTAATGACTATGGTGTCCATTGTCTGCTGAGCCTTTTCCTTTCTCTTAGCCAGGTCTGATATCAGAGACTCGTACAGTTCTCTAGCTATTCTTGCACTCCTGTACTGGTTTCTGAGGTCTGCGGATGTGGTTCGGACTACTTGGATGTCTGCCTCCGCTCGCTCAAGCCTCTTGATCATGTCCTGGTAACGCGGATTTGCCTTTGATAATTGGTCTTTGATCGGGGCCAAGGTCTTGTCCAACTCGGCTATTCGTAGATCGATGACGCGTCTTCTTCTCTTGTATTCGTGGCGGTTAAGAGCTCCCCTTGAGAGGTCCTCGTCCATCTTTTCCGCTTCCAGTCGCATTGCTGATTTTTCATCATACAATTCTACGAACCTTCCAATCAGCTCCGACGGAGCGCCTGAAACTGTCACACCACCGGTTCCGGTGGCCCTGACTGCGAGTATGATGGCCGCGATCGATCCCACGGCGAATCCCGCCCATCCAAGGGCCGAGAGGCTTCCCCAGAATGGGTCAAGCTGGTAGTCCATCGTAAACGACAGGTTGGACATTGGCGTGACCGTAGAAACCTGCACCAGGATCTGGTTGCCTGAAATTGTGAATGTTTGGCCACTTAGAGAATCGAGGCGGAATCCCACTGGAGTCAATATCTTCATTTGCAAAACAGGTTCAAAGAACTTGACGTTGTCGAGCAATCGGAAGTTTAGCTCAAATCGTCCCAATCCCTTCGATGTCAAGTATGATTGCGTAGGGAGGGAGTAGGTGATTCTCGTTGAAGAGGAGCCTCCGTTTTTCAGGGTTAAAAACCTAGGAGCGAAAGATACCGAAGTCGTCCCATCGGGCCCAGTTGAAGGGGTTAAGGTTGCTACTGATGGGATGATGTCGCTCGCTATGACACTCTGAACGTTCTTTGGAACAGGCAGAGCGATGCTTGTTAGGTCGTGGCCTTTGTTAGTTAAGTCGTAAAAGTCTGTGACTTGAATCGAGCCGGTCTGTGCGAGGGTTATGGTCCGGTTTGCGATTACGTGTAGGATGCTCTGGGTGGTCGAAGAGAACGTCATTGTCGCGATGGTTGTATTGTAGGGCTTTAGTGTAGTGGTTTGGGCCGTGAAAGTGGCACTGGCGAACGTCCCGTCGACGGAGGATGTCGTCGGAGATTGCCAGTCGCCGGTTTTTACCGAAAGTTGTGCGCTAGTAACGTTGTAAGTCCCATCTGTGAGGGGGAACGGCTCGAACGCGAACGTGTAATTGCTTGAAGTCGAATTGAAGTTCAACAGCTCGGAATATACACTGGTGAGGTTGAAGCCGTACGTGCCAGTCTTTGCAGAAGGAAACGCGATGTCCAGCTCCGAGTAGTTACCAACCAAGGGCAGGGGGAGGCTCTTCACTGTGGGTGGCGAGATCCTCAGCTGGTTCGATTGCGAGTCCACGGCCTGTGTGAATCGGAGTCGGCTGGCCAAAGAGGACGGTATGCCGAGCGTGATCTGGGATACGGATACTGGCGAGGCTCCTGTCGTTAGACTGAACTGATCACTAACAAAGGTCACGCCCCAATTGTTAGTCGTAATAGATCTGCTTACTGTGACAGCGCAAGTGTTCGAAGTGCAGTTTGTCTGAGCCAACGCTGGGCTGGGAAGCTGGGTTGACAATAATGCCAATAGTAGAAGTGAGAGTACGAGTGCCTTCATTTGCTGAGACCATTGTGCACCGTAGGAGTTTGCCAAGCATCCGGCAAGACTCCCTACTTATTTATTCCCATAGAAGTACGAAACGCGACACCAAGGTATCGCCATGCGGAGCATTCTGGTCACAGGAGCTGGGGGTAGTGCAGGCAACAATGTTTGCTGGAGCTTGCGCGTCAGCAACGACGGCAAGAAAATCCTCCTCTACGGAACCGATGTTGACAAGACAAGCGTAGAACTCAATGGATGGATCGACAGAGCGTACATTCTTCCTTCTGCTACTAGCCCTCGATACGTGTCGCGCCTTAACCAAGTCATTAAGAAGGATAGTGTCGAGATGGTCTTTCCTCAACCTGACTCAGAAGTAGGCCGATTATCGAGGGATAGAGACCAAGTTCGCGCGTCAGTATTCCTCCCAGATCGTGAGGCCGTGAAGATATGTCAGGACAAGTACGAAGCGTTGTCTAGATGGTTCAAGAAGGGTCTCAGGAAAGAGCCAATTGTTCTCTCGCCGCGTAGTCGCAGGACTCGACAATCGGTTAGGAGGCTTGCGTTCCCATGTTGGGTGAGAGCGAGACAGGGGGCGGGCGGAAGTCTCAGCTGTCTAGCCAGAAGCCGGAGTAGTGTGGAACACTGGATCGAATACCACTGGGCGGAAGGCTTGAAGACCGATTTCATTGTGGAAGAGTATCTTCCAAATCGAGATTTCTGTTTCATGTCGGTGTGGAACGAGGGAAAGCTGGTGACCTCGATGGTGAGGGAGCGTCTGAGTTGGGTGGGACATCGAATTGTGGGGTCGGGTGGGACCTCCAAGTTAAACCGGGTAGTTCATTCGAACAGGGTAAACACGACCGCCTTAGAAGCGATCAGGGCCGTTTCCAAGAATCCTCATGGAATATTTTGTGTCGATCTAAAGGGAGACGCGAGCGGTGTTCCGCGTCCGACGGAGGTCAACTGTCGGTTCACGACCAACGTTCACTATCTCACCTTGGCCTCTTTGAAACTAGGTCATCCAGAGTGGAATTTTCCATGGCTGGCTGCGAGGATATGTCTGGGCGAGAGGATTCCATCGAGCAAGGCTCTGAACGCATTGCCCGCGAACCTGTGGTTCACTAAGAATACTGACATGGGCTTCACAATGGCGGAAGAGGGTAAATGGCGCGCAGAAGACTACTCCTAGACAGGTTCTGCGGCACTCTCCTTCTTCCTGTAGAAGTATAGGCGTACTTGTCGGTCCCATATGAAGAGCCAGAAGATCGACAAAACTAGCGCTATCATAGCTTTCACTCCTGCGTCAAAATAGCGGCCGAGGCTTGGGTCTAACTGTACACGTAGAGGTGCCACGATCAGGGCAAGGATTCCAAATCCAGTTATCATTAGCCCCCACTGGGTAAGGAATACGATAAGTTGCAGCGCGATAGCTCGCTGGTTCAGTCTTTTCACCCTACCAGAATCATCGTGATCAACGCTAGCGCTCCCGAGATGAGGTAGAGCGCAAATATCGTCGAGACGATCTCAGACTCTTTAGCGGGTCGACCAACCAGCAGGGTTCTAACAAGGGTCAGAGGTGCTTTGGGATCTGATGACGAGGCAAGACGGCCATCGTCGAGCAGTCTTGTTGGCTTTGCGGTCAGTGCTCTATGCTCGGTGAACCTTTTGATTTTTGAAAGGAAAAAAAAGGAATTTTGGATGTTGGGAAACATGGCAACTATGCTCGCTATTTCATTCCTGCTAAGGATAGCGAGCGCACCCAGCGCTGCTCCTACCGACAGTTGTCCCACGTTTCCAGCGAAGGCTCTTGACGGGTATCTGTTGAAGTAGAAGAAGCCCAGAGCGGTGAAGAGTAGGCAGGCGTACAGGAAGACTGAGCTTGGAGCGGGGTTGGTGAGGACGACTCCTATGAGAAGAGCGGCAGAGATTATCGAGACGCCCCCTGCCATGGTTCCATTCAGGGGGTCAAGCATGTTGGTCGTGTTCGAGGTCACTGCGATGGCGACGGGTATGCTCAACGGATAGATTACCGGCAAATGGAAGACTCCGAAGATAGGAACTTGTAGTGTGGGGTTGTACACTTGATTAGGATAAAGCAATCCGAGAGCTACTATTGGTAGACCGCAAAGAAGAGTGAGCAGGGGTTTGTAGATACCCCTCATATTTAGCCGGTCATCCAGTGCCCCTACGACCGCTGCAGACCCAACGACCAGGGAGAAGGCGAGCATCATCAACGAGTTTCCCCCGCCGATGAGTACGTAGACCGCTGACAAGAGTATCAGCGTGATAGGTATTGAGGCGCCACACATCTCAGGGATGTTTGGCTTGGTCAATTTGTGGATGTCTATTCCAACAATTCCTCTCTTTGCGTTAATTTTGATGAAGAAGCGAGTGAGAACTAGGGCGACTGGAAAAGATACGATCGCAAGTAGGACGGCAGCGGTAACCTCCCACCCGCTAGGGAGCATGAATTTTGGGTCATCGGAACTGATTATAAAAGAAATGATTTCCTCGGGCGAAGGATTATCAGTAGTCGGAAACCGACCGCGATAGGAATCCCGATGGCGACATTCGACCATCCCTTTCTTCCCAATGCAGGTGCGCCGATTCGAAAAATCATGTTGGAGGCTATCGGAGTCGCTTCTATAGACGAGCTATATTCTGACATTCCAAGTCAGGTTCGAACCAACCGCGCGTTGAAGGTGGACTGGCTACCTTCAGAGCAGGAGGTCAAGAGTCACCTCGATAATGTGCTAGCCGAGAACAAATCGGCTAGTGATATGCCAATCTTCCTCGGGGCAGGCGTCTACAATCACTATCTTCCCGCAGCAGTCAAGGCTATCCTCGCAAGGACCGAATTCCAAACCTCCTACACTCCCTATCAGGCAGAGATCTCTCAAGGACTCCTCCAATCCCTGTTCGAATTCCAGTCCATGATCGCAGACCTCACCCAGATGGACGCTGTCAATTCCTCGCTTTACGATGGCTCGACGGCTCTGGGCGAAGCCGCTAGGATGGCGTCTAGAGCGACAGGAAGGAAGAAGATTCTGGTGCCTGAAGGCTTGCATCCTGGAAAGTTCTCAGTTCTGAAAAACTACACGGAACCAGCAGGCATCGGAATCGAGACTTTCAGATACGACAGGGAGACAGGGGGCCTAGAAAAAGGCGACCTAGTATCCAAAGTCGACCGGGACACGGCTGCGGTGTATTGTGAGGTTCCCTCGTTCTTCGGCGTCCTCGATCCAGAGGTCGTGAACGTTCCCTCGATATGTCATGTGAAGGGAGCTTTGTCGATTGTGGGCTTTGATCCTGTATCGCTGGGAGGATTGAAGCCTCCAGGAGAGTACGAGGTGGACATTGTGATAGCTGAGGGCCAATCGATATCGACCGAGATGAATTTCGGTGGACCTGCTCTGGGGATTATCGGGTGTCGTGGAGAGAACCTGATTCGGCAACTACCAGGCCGATTGATCGGCATGACTACGACTTTCGATGAGAAAGAGAGAGCGTTCAGCATGGTCCTACAGACTAGAGAGCAGCACATTCGTCGGGAGAAGGCTACGTCTAACATTTGCACAAATGAGGCTCTGTTTGCAATAGGAGCTGCTGTCTATCTTTCCCTCTTGGGGCCTCAAGGCCTTCGCCAGCTGTTCGAGAGCATTCTCGTCAAGACGGGCTATGCGATCAAGATGCTTAGCGAGATACCAGGCGTCGTGGTGCCTCGTTTCAGGGATCCGCACTATCAAGAGTTTGTTATCTCTTTCAAAGGAGCGAGGGGAACTCTTGCCAGACTGAATAAGTCACTGCTCGGCCATGGAGTTCATGGGGGCAAGAGTCTGGTGAAAGACTTTCCTGAGCTGGGTGAGAGTGCTCTTTTCTGCGTGACAGAAGTCCATAGCACCGAAGCCATTGACAAGCTTCGGCTCCTCATCGAAAAGTTTCTAGAGGCATAGACGTTGTTCCACCAGGCAAAGTGGGACGAACCTCTCCTCATAGAGAGATCGGCTGCTGGCAAGAAAGGGCACAATCCAACGAGACCCAGCGACATCGAGCGGAAGGTCGTCGGGCATGACCCCTGGAATAACGTTCCAAAAGCCCTGTTGAGAAACGGGCTGCCTCCGCTTCCGGAGGTTTCGGAGCCGGAGGTGGTTCGCCATTATACGCGTCTCTCGCAGGAGAACTTTGCGGTAGATCTAGGAATCTATCCTCTTGGGAGTTGTACGATGAAGTACAATCCGAAAGTCTCTGAGACCATCGCCCAGAATCCGAAGCTGGAGAAGATACATCCTGAGCAAGACGAGTCGACGGTGCAGGGCATCCTGGCACTATTGCACCGGTTGGACGAGTTCCTTGCAGAAATCACGGGAATGAGCCGAATGTCGCTCCAGCCCGTCGCCGGTGCCGCAGGAGAATACCTTGGGGCTCTAATCATGCGCGCCTATCACAAATCGAAGGGAGAACTAGAACAGCGGCGTGAAATGATAATCCCGGACTCTGCCCACGGAACAAACCCCGCCAGTGCAGCGATGGCCGGATTCAACGTTATTGTCGTCCCCTCAAACGGCGAGGGCACGGTAGACCTTGAGGCTCTCCGCAAGGTAGCAGGTCCCAAGACGGCGGGTCTGATGATCACCAATCCGAACACGCTCGGTATTTTCGAGAAGAATGTTCTCCAAATCGCGGAAGCGGTTCATGACGCGGGGGGCCTCCTGTACTACGACGGGGCAAACTTCAACGCGATTCTGGGAAAGGTTCGGCCAGGAGATATGGGATTCGATATCGTTCATCTCAATCTTCACAAGACCTTTGCGACTCCCCACGGTGGCGGCGGCCCGGGGGCAGGACCGGTAGGAGTTAGAAAGGACCTCGAACGATTCCTTCCCGTCCCATTGGTTGGTTTTGACGGAAAGAAATACTTCTTCGACTACGACGTTCCCCATTCTGTCGGGAAAGTCACCGCGTTTCACGGCAACATCGGTGTCTTGGTAAGAGCCTACGCCTACATCCTAAGCCTCGGCCCTGATGGGCTCAAGGCCGTGGCTGAAACCGCGGTATTGAACACAAACTATGTTCTGGCCAAAGTTCTCGAGCACAGCAAGTTTGAACTTCCGTTCAGTCCGCGGAGGAAGCACGAGTTCGTACTGAGCGCTAAGAAGATCAATGAACGGACAGGTGTCAGAGCGTTGGATATCGGCAAAAGGATGCTCGATTGGGGGCTTCACTCGCCAACAGTATATTTTCCCCAGATTGTGGAGGAGGCGATGATGGTCGAAGCACCTGAAACTGAGAGTCTTCGCGATCTCGACGAGCTTGTTGAAGCGTTCATCAGAGTTGGAAAGGAAGCCGATTCTGATCCTGAACGACTTCGAAGTGCTCCTCACAACACATCGGTCGGAAGAATCGATGAGGTGAAGGCTTCACATCCAAAGACACTTACGCTCAAATGGAACATTCCCAACGCTCGAGATAACACTCCATGAAACCCCGAACGACCGAACACTTCTGCCTAAGGCACAGCATATCTAGGGAGAGAGCGCTTGACTGGTTCAACCAACGATTGACGGGTGTACTTATTAGTACGTCGAAGTAATCTGTCATTTCGTATTACGATTTGAATACGTTTTAGTCATTCTACGATATATGATCGTTCCCTTCCCAACTGTATTGATCGATTTGTCTGCTGAAGAAATCTCTTCTGACGAGAGGCTCGCGAACCCGGCGCTCAGAGTCTCCGTTGTTGGAGTAGGAGGTGCGGGGAACAATCTATTGAGTCATGCGATAGGGGGTGGAGTCAGTCCGAGCCGTTGCGTAGCGGTTAACACCGACAGGGGACAACTCTCTCGATCCTTGGCGAGAAACAAGGTATTCCTAGACCAGGCCGCCTGCCAAACAGCCACAAGATTGGTAACAAGGCGAGATGACCAAAGAACGTTCCTGTCCGCTGCTCACCGAGTTACAACCTACACCGATGGATCTGACTTTACAATCGTTGTCACGGGCCTCGGAGGGGGCACCGGTACAGAAAGCGCGCCAATCATCGCTCAAAGGTCACGGACCCCGGTTCGTCCAGTGGTATCCGTAGTTGCGATT
>VBAY01000153.1 GCA_005883085.1 Candidatus Bathyarchaeota archaeon | reverse complement strand
GACAATCCAAAGGCCTGCAGCATCGCATTGTACGGGATGACAAAGGGTAGGTAGAACCCGGCAATGGTCGTGCTGTTAGTCGCTCCCTCCAATAGGAGCAGACCTCCTGGTACGGCGAGTAGGAAACCGTATAGTCCCAGTAGAATTCCTTCACTGAGAAAGAGCCCTGCTATCTGCCTCCTGCTCATTCCTTGCGATCGCAAAAGCCCAATCTCGCGCTTTCTATCGGTAACGTTCATGATCATTGTGGCGCTTATTCCGAGGGTGGCGATGAGGAGGGCGAAGTAGAGAACCAAGAGGATGATTGTGAATATTCTGTTTATCGTGTCTCGGACCAAGGAGAGGAGTTGTCCGAGGGTCAGCGAGTTCTCCGCAAAATCATATTTCGGATAAGACACGGCAATTTCGTGAGCTACGGTAGAGGCCGCTGCTTTGGATTGAGGCTTTAGGTCTATAAGGAAGAGTCGTGCCTTGTAATCGCCGCCGAAGAATTTGTTCTGGGAATTGAATGAAACAACGATCGTATCACTAGCGAAACTATTTCCGAATTGAATGTACTGTAGGACCGGACCAGTGAATATTCCGGCAACTTTGAAGTCAACGGGCTTCGGTGTCCCCATTGTGCTATTGTCCCGGATGTAAATCGTGATATTTCCTCCAGTCGATACCCTCAGTCTGGTAGCTAGAGAATCAGGTAGCAGCACAGTTTGGTTGCTGCTAGCGAGTTGGGCGTATACCTGTTGGGGAGGAGGCGAATTGATGAACTGATAGTTTATGATCTGCGGGAATACGTTCGGGTCGACTGCCAGTACACCTACTGATGTGCTGTTGCCTCCTGGTCCGAAAGCCTTCGGGTTGACAAGGAAGAAGCTAGGTCCGAGTGGGGTCGCTGTCGAGACTTGTGGTAGACCGGTCAAATTGCTGGTGAAGCTGATGGGCAGGGACTGGTTTGCGACCAGGATTATGTCAGCGCCAAGCGCTTCTTGGATTCCTTGGTCGAGCGCGGTTTGGACCCCGCCTTGAATTCCTCCCAGCATGATGACGAAGCTGAGAGTGATCGTTATCATTCCAAACGAGATTGCGTTTCTGAGCAACCTCCGTCTCCCGTTTCTCGATGCGATGTATCCTACTGCCCTTGAGAATGGCAGGAGCGGTGCGGTGAGCACTCGGCCTGATCGTCCGAAGAACATGGCTCCGAGAATGACTAGCCCGAACGGAATGAGCGCGACGTCGAGGTATGGTACGTGGAATGGTGTTAGCCTAGCAGCCTCCAGCGATCCGAGCGTGAGCATTCCCAAACTAATCAGGACGATAATGGAATCTGGGACTCTAGTCCGGGAATTTCTGGCAGAAGGCCGAATTGCCTGGATAATGTTGATCCGGCTTGCGGAAGCGGCAGGGTAGATGGATCCAGCGAAGACTGCTGCGAAGCCGGCTCCTAGTCCCATTAGGGTGATGGTCGGGGTAATCTGGACCAGTGGGAGAGAGGGGATTTGGAGAATATTCTCCGCAACCGCAGTGAAAGCCCTTGAGAGGGCAAGCCCGGTAAACACTCCTGCGATCGTGCCGATGGTCCCGATCAACATTCCCTCAGTTAGAAAGATCTTGAAGATCTGTGATCGGCTGGTTCCCACCGCTCTCATCACTCCGATCTCGTATGTACGCTCGTTCACGGTCATGAACAAGGTGTTGAAGACAATGAAGGCGCAAACGACAAGCGCGACTGCCACCATCACGTTGAGTCCCAGTTCGAAGCCTGCGGTCTGTCCTGCTATTCTCTGAACGGCCTCGGCCTTTGGAGCGCTTATGTTGAAGAGCGGCGAGTCTAGTAGGCGTTGGATCTCGTTCCGGACCTGCGGTGCTCTAGTTGGATCGTTGAGAGTTGCGTAGATGTGGGAGATCAATCCCTGAAGGTTTAGTTCTGATTGAAGCTGAGAGAGGTCCACGTAAATCGAAGCGCCGATGTTGCGTAGGGGATGATTGATTCCAACCACTGATACTGGAATAGTGACATGGCTTCCGGTGACGTTTACGGTGAAGACGTTGAAAGTTGATCCGATTCTCAATCCGAACTTCTGGGCCAGCACATCATCAACCGTTGCTTGGCCTTGGGAGAGAGTCTTTGTCCCAGTAATGTTAAAGCTGGAATAATCAAAGTCTGTCCTATTAACTCCGACCAGGGGAAACGTGTTGTCGGTAATACCAAACCAGACTAGTCTTGCAGCTGTCTGTTGAACTCCAGAAGCGTTATTGACAATGTGCAGATAACGGCTGTCGAAAACAGGCGGAAGTTCGCCGTAACTTACGACGATATCAGTGCGGCCCCAGAACTTGTTGATGTAATTAGTAAACTCGCCTTTTGCACTTGCGGTTGCGAGATTTATGCCTACCAGCAGAGCTACTCCCAGGACAACTGCTAGAATTGTCAGCGCGGTTCTTGCGCGCCGTTTTGGGAGGTTGCGGTAGGCTATCTTTGCCGAGAGCAATGTTCAGCCTCAGCCTTCGCTAGTTGGGCTGTGAGAGTGATCGCGCGGGCTCGGGTGGAACTGGCTCGATCGCTCTCAGCCTGAACGCTTCTCTGGGTCGCTGTTGCGTTCCTTTCGTAATGATGCCGTCCCTCATTTCAAACAGTTTCTCCGCTCGATCTGCGACTACTGGGTCGTGTGTGACGACAAGGACTGAAGCGTTTTCTTTTTTCGCTGATTCGTACATTATCTGGACCACTTCCGAGCCGGTCTTCGTATCTAGGTCTCCGGTCGGTTCGTCTGCGAGGATGATTTTCGGATGATTTGCGAGGGCGCGGGCGATGGCGACTCTCTGTTGCTCTCCCCCACTTAATTCATCTGGCAGATGGGTTAGACGTTCTTTGAGACCCACACGCTCAAGCATCAGGCTGGCTCGCTCCCTAGCTGGCTTCGGTTTCATTCCTGCCGTCAACAATGGCAATTCGACGTTTTCCAACGCGGTAAGGACGGGGATGAGGTTGTGGAATTGGAAGATGAAACCGATCTTGTGGCGTCTAAGCTTCGTCAGCTGACCATCCTTCATACCAGTAATATCCTCTCCATCGATGGTAACCGTTCCAGATGATGGCTTATCTAGGGTTCCGATAATGTTGAGGAGAGTTGTTTTCCCGGACCCGGAAGGACCCGTTATGACAACGAACTCTGCTTGGTAGAGTGTGAAATTGACCCCGCGGAGCGCTTGCACGGTGACGTTGCCGAGGCGGTAAGTCTTCTCCAGGTTCGCAACTTGGACTATGGTAGGGGTCTCCAACGAGAGTCAATCTACAAGAGGTTACGGGCTGTGGCCCGAATATCTTCCTTTCGAGAGTGCTCCCAAAGCGCTTAAGCTCTGAGCCAGTAATCGGCGAACTATGGCTGCTAAGATTGTGATTCTCGACATTGAGACGACATCTCTTGAGGGGGATGCTGGAGTACTCGTTGGTGTCGGGCTCATGTCGGACGCGGGACGGGGCGAGTATTTGGAAGCGAGGAGAACGAATGAGGAGAAGGCGTTGTTGTCGAAACTGTCAAAACGTTTGGAGAGCTTTGATGTCCTGGTGACTTGGAATGGCAGGAGCTTCGACATACCATTTCTCACAACC
>VBAY01000152.1 GCA_005883085.1 Candidatus Bathyarchaeota archaeon | reverse complement strand
GCCCTAGAGATTATCGTTGAGAGGTTCTTGTCAAACGCCGAGAATCTTCCCGGGGGTCCTGACTGGCTCTCAAGCAGTCCCTCCTCGGTTCGTCTGGGAACCGGTGCCACGTACTGTTCGGAAGGATCTGATAAGACGAAACCGCAATTGGTGCATATGACCTCGCCTGTTTCGGCATCTCGAACTAGACTTGGGCTGCCACAGTTGGGGCAGACGTAGTGTCCGACCTCGTCTCGAGGTCGTGTCTTCCTGCGACTCATCACCGAGCCCCCAACGGGATAGGTGGTCTGCGGGGTCCGTGCTGGGTTAAGCTGGTTATCTTTTTCCGGTGAGACCGTGGAAGTGCCTGCCAACTGTACTCATATAGGTGTCGGGGGCAACAAATGAAGCTTGTTACTCTTTTCAAAAAGTCGATAAAATGGCCCCCGAATACGTCCCCGGCAAGTGCAATATCGGCGCCCGGGGACGGGCCATACGACTGGCCACAGGACTAGGGATAATAGCACTATTCGTCGCCCTGGACGTTCTTGCCCTAGCGCCGGTTTCCGCCGCTTCCCGGCTCTTACTCTTTGTACCCTTCTATGTTGGCTTGCTGGCAGCCCTAGAGGGAACAATGTCGTTCTGCGTACTTCACGCCACTAGGGGCACCTATGACCTCCACGAGCCAACCGGTACGGCCTTTGGCAGTTCTGGTACCAAAATGGACGTAGGGTCTGACGAGTGGAAGAAACTGGATCGCCGGAAGGCTAGGTTAATGCACCTAGAGGCGGTACTGGGGGCCCTAGTATTAGCTGGGCTACTCGCCCTTGCCTAGATGGCCACTTGTCAGCTGCGGCTTTCTCCGGGACTTTTGAACGGAGAATCGAGAAAGGTCGAAGCTGGGATCTATGTCCAGAACCAGCTCAGCTAACAACTTACCTATGAGAGGTGCGAACTTGAATCCGTGACCCGAGAAGCCGTACCCATAGACAATGTCCCGATGGGCAGGGTCCCGGTCTATGACGAAGTCAGAATTCTCCGTCATGTCATAGAGGCACACTTTTGTCTGGACCACCTCTCCCTCGGCTAGGCCGGGGACAAACTTGCGGCACGCGTCCCTACACTGGTCTATTTGCTCCTGGTCAACCGATCTTCTAGCGGTTTCAGGGTCGACAGGGTCGATGAGCTCTTTGTTAGAAATCTTGACTCCGTCGATACCGGTAGCTGGAAGACCATAGTGGTAGTCTGTAAAGAAGACTGGACAAGAACTGGGCCTGAACCTCTCGAGGTCCCTAGAGGGTTTGAGATAGACGAGTTGCTGTCTAGTCGGCGTCATTCCCGTAAGCCCATCTTTCAGGAAACCGTTAGACCAGGGTCCTACTGTCACGACCAATTTCTTTGCTCGGATTGTCTGCCCCTCCGCTGTCTCTATTTCGAGGCCAGACTTGTCCCGAACCTTGGTGACAAGTTTTTCCAGAATCTTCACCCCGCGGCGGCCAGCCTCGGAGGCAAAAGTCTCCAGACTCTTCGCTGCTAAGAGAACTCTTCCGTGAGGGTCGAAGAATGCTCTCCCCGCTTGGAATTGGGGAAAGCGCTTCTTCAGCTCTGGGCCATCGTAGATGTGGGCGCCGAGCTCTAGCTTGGTCAGCATTCTGAAGCTTGATTCATTGAACCTGTTGGCATGTTCATCATCGCCCTCTAACATCAACAAGCCTGCAGGAATCAGCAACTCCTGACTCGTTTCTTTTTCCAGTTCCTTCCAGAGTCTCAGGCTCTCAACTGCCATCTCGGTGTAGAACTGATCTCCCCCATATGCGAAACGGAAGACCCTGTTGACATCGTTGGAGCTGCAGTATTCGTTCCCGAGACCATATCGATCAAGCAACACGATCTTTCTGTCGGACATGCGGCTGATTGAATATGCAGTTGCAGCCCCCATCACCCCTCCACCGACGATGCAAACATCAGTTTCTATCGGCAAGCTCTAATCCTAAGATGACACTTTGTTAGGAGCGGAGTTTTGGAGAAAGTCTTTCTTTTCAAACGTGGACAGTATCGTCCTAGCTATTTCTGTTGGAGCGACTCGAACTCCGCGTGATACACATGCTTTCCCGTTATGAGTAGGTCGAAACGAGAATGGAGTTTTTCAAGATGAGGATTTTTGGCCACCGTTGCATGGACATCTTTCATGTGGGAGGCGTCTTTGAAGCGAGCAATCTCGACCCAAAGATCTTCCTCCTCGGACATCCCGATCGCTGGAGGAAGACTCATCGATCCGAACTTTCCTTCCATCTCCCTGGGCTGAAGAAGCTCCTCAGAGAGCGCACCTGAGTCCAGGAATAATCGCATTATTGGCTTCAAGGCTTGGACGAAGGCTTCCGCTTTCCTCTTCGGGACTCGATAGAGAAAGACGGAGCAGTAGACCATCGACGTGGAGCTTCTTCCTGTTGATGGCTTATTTAGACTCCGCCCAGCGCCGATCATGTAGGAATCCTTACTAGCATCGACGTGCAAGTCCGCGTTATGAGAAAGGGGCCTTCCGCTAGAGCCTCCGGCTTTACCGAATCCGTCATCCGGGAAATGACTAGGCTTTGCCAAGCTTACGGGGCGGTCAATCTTGCGCAAGGTTTTCCTGACTTCGACCCTCCAGTCAGCATCAAAAGGGCGGCCGCGACCGCGATCTCCAAGGGATACAATCAGTACTCCACTACGTACGGGGCCCTACGTCTGAGGAAAGCCGTCGCCCGCAAGATGAGAGCCTACAACCACATTGACTGCAACGTAGACGAGATCACGGTGACATGTGGTACAACGGAAGGCATGATCGCCTCGGAGCTAGCATTGTTGGATCGTGGAGACGAGGTGGTGATCTTTGAGCCGTTTTACGAGAACTACGGTCCCGATGCTATTCTCTCGGGGGCAAAATGCCGGTACGTGAAATTGCGTGAGCCAGACTTCCGGATAGAAGAAGAAACTCTCAAGAAAGCATTCAATCGCAAGACCAAGGCCGTCATAATCAACACACCCCACAATCCCACGGGACGAGTTCTTTCGAGTCAGGAACTAGGACTGGTACGAGATCTCTGCCAAGATTACGACTCCTATGCAATCACCGACGAGATCTACGAGCACATCCTATACGATGCACACAAACACCTGAGCATCGGAAGCCTCTCTGGGATGGAGGACCGAACCATCACCATCTCAGGATTTTCCAAGACCTACAGCGTGACCGGCTGGCGCGTTGGATACGTGGTCGCTCCAAAGCCCCTCACCTCGGCGATACGAAAAGTACACGATTTCCTCACCGTATGCGCCCCAACACCGCTACAGGAAGCGTGCACAGTCGCTCTCCAGCTTCCAGAATCTTACTATGAACAGCTAAGAGAAAACTATCGTGCAGGCAGAG
>VBAY01000002.1 GCA_005883085.1 Candidatus Bathyarchaeota archaeon | reverse complement strand
CGATCATCGTTCATGCAGACTCCCCGGATGAATAGGGGCTCGCGGGGCTGCTCCAGCAATCCGCTAGCCTTAGCTGTACCGTGCAAGCGACCGCGGCCTATCTCCGGATAAGGAACTCGCGAGCTTATTATGAGACATCAGGGGCTGGCGAGCCTTTGCTACTATTGCACGGAGGGTTCGGGACTGTTGAAGATTTCGCTTCACAGACTCCCGCTCTGGCGAAGCATTTCAAGGTAGTTGCCTTCGAACGGCCCGGGCACGGTCATACGGCCGATACCGCTGAACCCTTCAGTTTCGACACCATGTCAGCGAACACTATTGACTTTATTGAGGCACTGAAACTGGGAGCGACGAACCTTGTGGGCTGGAGCGATGGAGCGATCACCGCTCTTCTAGTCGCCATCTCTCGCCCGGACCTGGTCAAACGCCTTGTCTCTGTAAGCGGGCTCTTCAATACCAATGCCCAGTCTCCGGAAGATCTGAACTGGATCAGATCGCTCACACCGGAGTCCTTCAGGAAAAACATGGCGGCTCTTGTAAGGCGCTACGACGAAAGGTCCCCGGACGGTCCCGCTCACTTTCCGGTTGTGTTCGAGAAAACGAAGAGGTTGTGGCTCAACGAACCCAACATTGCAAAGGAAGAGCTGGCAAAGATCCTTGCTCCAACGATGGTGATGGCCGGGGACAGGGACTCGATTCCTATCGAACATACGCTGGAGCTGTTTAGGTCGATCGAGGGGGCACACCTGTGCATCATCCCCGGGACCACGCACTTCTTGATGTCCCAGAAACCGGATATGGTCAACAGGGCAATCCTGGATTTCCTAATCGCGAAAGAGAAACCGAAGAAATAGGCCTGTTTTCTAGGCAGGACTGGCATTTGTTGACGTGTCTATTGCTCTGACTCGGGGCGTGGTTGCTTGGCCTCGCCTTTCTTCCTCGCTAGAGCGACTTTTCTCCAGCATTCCTCGTGGAAGAATATGGACGCGGTCTCCGGGACGAAGCTGGGAACGGAGAAGTGAACCTTGCCCTTTGCAAGACGATAAGCATCCTCTCCATCCTCAAAATCCTCCCCGCAAAAATCACACGGAGGAGCACTCGGCTTCCTCAGTATACGAATATCAGACGTGCCAGACGCCTTCAGTCTGTTGACCCCTATCTAAGAGGAGACTTGTTTGCTCGCTATATACTGCACTTAACCGTTAGGACAAATGCCTCGTAACTGGCCACACTCCACTCCTTCTCTTTCTGCGTAGACCACGCGGGGACAGATAAAGGAAGATTTCGGTAGACCTAGGCTTCGACCCCGTTTCGTCTCGATGATTAGACATATCAACAATTGACATCTAACGACCGGTACCCGCGAATCCTACGCAACGACCCACCCGCAACCGTGTGCGTCTCCTATGAGGGAGGATGGAAGAACAACCTTATCCAGATTAAGGCACCTGGTGAGAGATTATTGCAAAGAATAATCGATGCTCACATGCACTTGTCTGAACGCCGAGACGACCTCCTCAATCACTTCGCGCGGAAGAATGGGTTGAGGTACACTTTAGATGAGCTGCTGGGCACGATGCGAAGAGACAAGATTGTATGCAGCTTGCTCCTCAGTCCGCCGCTGCAAGGAGGCGTTCCCCTTCCAAACAACGAAGTCATCAGGCTGTGCAGGAGGAGCGAAGGGAGGCTCGCGCCAGCGATCACCGTAGAGCCCACTGCCAAAGAGGTGAAGGCTGCCCTCAAGCTTGCCGAGGAAAACAGGAATGAGGTGAAAGCGTTCAAGGTGAGACTGGGTTACGTGAAGGCATCAGCTGAAAGCCCTGTCTATGACAGGCTCTATGACTATGCTGAGTCAGAGAGTCTCCCGGTGCTTTTCCACACCGGGGACACTGCGTTCAGCACCGGGGACCTATCCCGCTCTCACCCGTTAACGTTGGACGGATTGGCTAACAAGAGGGAGGAGCTGACCATAGTCCTCTGCCACTTTGGGAATCCATGGTTTGTCGATGTGGCCGAACTGATCTACAAGCATCCGAATGTCTACGCGGACATTTCTGGGTTGACTACAGGTGGTGCGTATGCGGAGAGGTATGCGGAGTGGCTTGCCAGGAAGATCAGCGAGGCCATCTACTTTGCGGGCGGTGCGGACAAGGTGATCTTCGGAACCGACTACCCGGTCACGAAGCAGGCGGATACTTTGGCTCTTGTGAGAAGGCTGGAAGTGGATGAGAGCGACAAGGAGAAGATACTCTGGCGGAACGCGGAGCGAGTGTTCGGCCTGTGACGGCCCAGGAGGATGTCGCGATTGTCGATGTTCCCAAGAGGAAGAGGGCGGGCCTCGAATGGATACTTGAGGAGAGCTTCGAAGGATGGTACCTGATGCATTCGAAGAGGACCCTTCGGGATATCGAACTGGTCAGGGTAGCAGTGTCATCAGGCAAGGCGGTAGGCCTGGTCATGCTCAAAACGCTAGAAGAAAAGGTCGGCTATGTGTACTACATCGCAGTTGCAAAGGCGAGCAGAAAGAAGGGAATCGGGAAACTACTCCTAGAAGACGCCCTGCGGCACTTCAGAGCCTCCAAGGTGAAAGAAGTATTTGCTAGTGTGGAGGAGGACAACGAGCCTTCTGAGGCATTGTTCGCGTCAGAAGGGTTCAGGCGGACGAGCTTCAACGAAGTCTCCAAGAAACACGGGAGTCTCCACACGCTCAACATGTACAGGGAAATGTTGGTCGTTCCAGGCGAAGTCCTGTTACGCAGGGCGATCACATAACAATCATCACCGCCAATTATCTCCATTCTTCTCCGTGACGAAACATTTGATTACCACTCTCCGCGAAAGCTCTCGAGTTCAGTTTCGATGACAGGAAAGAGTCGAATGGTCGAATTCGAAGCAGAAGGCAGACAGGGAAACGGCTACCTAGTGAGCCCCGAAAAGCCCCGTGGGGCTGTCCTCGTTCTGCATGCCTGGTGGGGACTCAATGATTTCTTCAAAAGTTTCTCCAACAGGCTATCCTCCCAGGGATTTGTCGTATTGGCACCAGACCTCCACGATGGTGGTCTGGCGAAGACTGTGGCGGAAGCGAAGGAGCTCAAGTCGAAAATAGCCGACGAGAGAATCAAGAAGATCGTCTTAGGCGCCGCAGAATACCTAAGATCGATCCCACCCGTATCGGGACGAAAGATTGGCGTTGTGGGTTTTTCGATGGGCGCAGCATGGTCTCTGTTACTGAGCACCCTGAAACCAGAAAATGTTGGAGCAGTTGTTGTTTTCTATGGGAGTTACCCTATTGATTTCTCCAAGGCTGAAGCATCCTATCTCGGACACTTTGCGCCCGATGATGAGTGGGAGCCAATTGCTGACGTGCGTGCGACGGAAGAGAAGATTCGCGGTGCAGGAAAGGAGGTTACGTTTCACTTCTACCCGGGAATGAAACATTGGTTTGTAGAAGAGAATAGGCCGGTAGAATACGATCGAGATGCGGCAGATCTTGCCTGGAAGAGGACGTTAGAGTTCCTTGACAGCAAACTACGATAATCCGATCCCGTGAGAAAATAGTAGGATTATCGAGATCTGGCTACTATCGTCTGGTCTTGGGTGTGAACGCCATTACAGGGATGGTCCTCTTGGTCTTTTGTTGGTATTGGGCGAACTGGGGGTAGAGTGAGGCTTGTTTCTTGTAGATTCGGTCGCGTTCGGCCCCGGTTATTTCCTCTGCATGTACGTCTATAGTTTCATTTCCGACTTCGATTTTCACATCGGGATGGGCCTTGAGGTTGTGATACCAGTCGGGGTTTGTGTCGGCTCCTCCCTTTGAAGCGAAGACCAGGTAGCGGTGGCCGTCCTTGAGATACATGACTGGGTTTGTCCGTGATTTTCCGGTCCGGGCTCCCTCGTGATTGATAAGTAATATCGGCGCGCCCTCGAAATTACCGCCTACCTTTCCATGGTTCTTGCGGAACTCAGCAATGACTCCCGCGTTCCAATCGCTCATCGTGAACAGCTGCCGAAGACTCATTACAAGGGGGATTTATTGACTTGCATTGGGAAACTATTCACTTGGTTCTGGCCGAGAACCATGTCTGAATACGCTAATCTGACCCCTATCACATGCTCCGACCGATGTAACTACTCTTATCTTGGGCTCCGACTAACGCGAATCAATCATCCGATCGCGGAGCTGTCTATTAGAGTATCCGCTCAGCGGTTGGGTTCAGCGAACTACTTTCTTGAAATAACTAGGTCTCCAGTTGCGGTTAGGGCTCTGAAACAGTTCAGGGTTACCCATTTGCTTGGCTTCCAGAGCTCTTCAACATCCACCAGCGCCTTCCTCTTGTTCTCTTGCGCCTCCGGCTCGCGAGACCAGTCTCCCTCTAACAACCACTTCCCATCTGGAGAACGCTTGGATAGGATCAGGTGGACCGCGTCCCTAACACGCTCATCGTCCCCGTATCCCAATTTCGCGAGGACCCTCAGACCGTGCAGGGCATCGTAATAATAGTACATTGGAAAATGGAACGCTGTGGCGAATGGCAAGCTGTGCTTCCAGTGATGATGGTCACTCTTGTAGACTCGGTGCATCAACAAGAATTCTGCTCCCTGCTCCGCGGACCGTTTCATCTTACGCGTCCACCTTGTACGTGGAATCTCTGCGTAGGCCCAGAGCGGTTCGATTGTTGACATAAAGCTGCTGTGCTTCACTTTCTTCTCAGGATAGTTGCAGTTCCAACCTCCATCATCAAGCTGATGCTCCGGCATCCAATCGATAGCCTTCTTCACCCTCCGGTCTCCTCCGTACCCGAACACGAGCAGGGTCCGAATCATGTTGCCAGTGAGGCAAGGCTCCTCCCAGCGAGTGGCCTTCTTCCCCGGATGCCGCCTTACCCAGCGCTTCACCTCTGGAGGGCTAGGACATGTGAAGGCGCCGTTGTCCAACTGGTGGAGGCCTAGAAATTTCTCGCAGGCGCGCTTAACGCCTTCGTCTGGGGTGAACCCCATCTCACCCAGAAGCATCAAGGGCCAAACAGTAGATGTCCACTTGGGCGTATAGCACGTCTCCTTTGGTGGCCAGTATCCATCCTTTGTCCGAGCGCTCAGAACCTTTCGTACAGGAGAATATTTTCTGACCTGCTCTCTGGCCTCTATCACTTCTCTGCTTTTGGGAGACAGTCCAAGAATGTCATGAAGAGCAAATAGTCGAATAGAAGGATCCTCTCGCTCAAGGAGCCAGTCTAGGCCCGGCGGTTTCATCGTGCGCGACCCAGGCGCCATAGCCTATCAAGATTTCGCCGGCTGACGCGAATTACTCGAACCCCTTTTTCGCGTTCTCGATCATTCTGACTCGACATTTACTTTAGGGAATTGTTGGCTAGACTGTTGGCTCACTTTGGCCGGGAGGGTTTCCGTGTTGACTTGGATAGTTGTGCTGTGAGGGCTGCTTCGCGACATATCGGACACTGACAAGATGGGTCTTCACAGTTGTCGCAAGGGACTCGCAGAGATGATTCACGGGCGCGACACGACATCAAGACGTTCTTCCCTACCAGCTTATCGATACAAAAAGAGATTGGTTGCTCCGCTTGTTCGATTCGGGTTAGAAGTCCTTGCTCGGGGGGGCAAGGTTTCTGGCGTTTGTGATCTTTGCCACTAGGATGAGAGAGCCGATCATCAAGAATGCTGAGAGTAAGAAGGGCGCGCCTGGAAGATTGAAGGGTGCCTGGCTTCCGATGAAGAACGCGAATATTAGTGTGAAGAGTGTGGGTCCGATGACACCGGTGAGGCCCATGAGGCTTCCGTTGATGCCTTGCAGTTGTCCTTGTTCGGATGGGCTTACTCGCCGAGTCATTAGGCCTTGCAACGCGGGTTGGACGAATCCGATGGGTGCGTAGAAGATTATTGCAATCATAAAGACAAGGCTGTTTGGTGCTAAGCCCCAGATCACGAACCCTAGCGTGCCAGAGACTATTCCGATTAGTAGGGCGATGCGCTCGCCGAACCTGGCGACGACTCGGCGGACGAGGAGACCTTGGACGATGATGTTGCAGGCACCAACGAGGGCAAGCGCTGTTCCAACTAGCGCGTATCCCCAGCCGTACCTGTAAGCGGCGTAGAGTACGTAGACGCTGGGGAGGACTTGGAAGGCGAGGAAGTTGAGGAAATTGACCGTGACGAAACCCGCGAGTCCCCGTCGCGCTCGTATCATGGATAGGGAGCCGATGGGGTTAGCTTTTCGAAGTGAGACCGGGCTTCTGTGCGCGAGAGGAAGGGATTCTGGCAGCACAATCAGTCCATAGGCTGCGCTTGCGAGCGAGAGTGTTGCTGCGCCCCAGAATGGGAAGCGTGGACCAATTCCTGCGAGTAGTCCTCCGACGAGGGGTCCGATGATGAATCCGACGCCAAAGATGGAGCCTATCATTCCGTATGCGCCTGCCCGCTTTTCTCCTGGAACTGTATCTGCTACGTAGGCGAAGCTTACGGTAAAGCTGGCACTTGTAATGCCGCTGACTACTCGCCCGATGAAGAGCCAGGTGAGGTTGGGTGCAAGAGCCATGATGATGTAGTCGATTCCGAGGCCGAAGGCGGAGAGGATGAGGACTGGTCGTCGACCAAAGCGATCGGATAGCGCTCCGAGCAGCGGAGCGAATAGGAACTGCATGAGCGCCCAGGTTGTGCCGAAGAGACCGAAGATTTCAGCTCCTCTTGCCGGATCTCCCCCGACGAAGCTCACAACCAGACCGGGAAGTACGGGTATTATGATGCCGAATCCGAGGGTATCAAAGAGGACCGTGGCGAAGATGAAAGCCAGGGCAGCTCTGCTGGCTTTGGATCTCGTCGCTGTTTCTACGCTTGGAGGCTCTTGAGCTAGCTCAGTCAAAACCGTGGACACCATTTTTGATTGTGGGGTTCGAAAGGGGTCGAAGGCTACTACTTCAAGTTGGTGAGATCCTAGAAAGTAATGAGGGGCCCAGTGGCTCTCGTCCTCTCAGCGATCGCTTACATTTTATTAATGAAAAATAACCAGGCAAACCCAGCATTGCAAGTCATGACCGTAGTTGAAGGAAAAATTTCCAAAGCAAGAACATCGGATTTTCTCTCGATGTACGCCTCGGTGGGAGCCCAGGCTAAGCCACCGGGCTGGAAGAGGTCGATGCTTCTTCGCGATCCGGACGAGGAAGGTCTGTATCGGATATCCACTCTCTGGGATAGCAGGGAAGCCCTCGAGCAGATGAGGAAGAATACCAAGGTTCCGTTCGCGGTCCAGATCTTCAGAACTCACGGTGCAGAGCCTAACGTGCGAATCTTCGAAGTTCCCCTCGCCTTCGAAGCCTGACGAGAATTGAGGCATATCCATTGTGTCTATCAGACGGACTAAGTTTCAACGCGGTACAACCTAGCGTCAAGCTCTCGTCTCTAAGGTTCACAGGTTCTACCGCAGGTATCGCCAGTCTTCAGACCGTTGATTCTGTGGACGCGACGATACTTGTGGACAACTCGATCGATATTCTCTTGCCTTCTGCGGATCACGTCATCCGGCCCTCGTTGACCTGGGACTGGTCCAGGAGGCCCCAATTGAGAGCAGAACATGGCTACTCTCTCCTCTTCAACGTCCAGAAGAGAGGTAGTGTCAAGACCATTCTCTACGATGCTGGCTTGAGCCCTGATACGATCACTCACAACCTAGCAGTTCTGGGTATCAAGCTTACTGATCTCGATGCGATCGTCCTATCTCATGGTCATGCGGATCACCATGGCGGCCTATTCGGCATTGTCCACAGCCTCGGCAAGAAGAACCTTCCCCTAATCCTCCATCCCGACGCCTGGAAAAACCGGAAAATCAGGTTCCCGTCTGGATCCGAGATGCACATGCCTCCCCCGGACCGTCGAGCACTCGAAAAGAACGATGTCCGGATAATCGACAGCCGAGCTCCAAGCCTACTTCTGTCCGACCAGGCTCTAGTGACTGGACAAGTGGAGAGGGTCACTGATTACGAGAAAGGATTCCCCCTTCAATATGAAGAGAAAGAGCTAGAACATTGGGAATCTGATCCCTGGATCTGGGACGATCAGGGCATCGTCTTCAACGTTAACGGGAGAGGACTAGTTGTTGCGTCCAGCTGCAGCCATTCTGGCGCCGTCAACGTACTCCGCAACGCCCAACGGATAACAGGGGCCAATAAGGTTCACGCTTTCATCGGCGGAATGCACCTAACCGGTGGAACCTTCGAAAAGATCATCCCACAAACAATCCAGGATGTAAAAACAATCCATCCGGACATCATCGTCCCCGGACACTGTACGGGCTGGAAGGCCACGCATCTTCTTAGTCGTGAAATGCCCGATGCCTATGTTCAAGCAAGCGTCGGAACCCAAATTCACTTCGGATAAACAGAGCGCAGGCTCCTAATCAACGCGAATTAATGACTCTCAATCATCTAACGGTCGAGTTCGTGTAACAAGGGATACTTTTCTTTGAAATGTGCGTAGGTCTCATCACTGCAAACGAACGGAATATCAGGTCTTCCTTCAATCTTGACCTCTTCATCTATCATCACTGCAGGGGCCGCTCTAACGCCATATTTCTTAGCCAGGGCGGTTTGCTCTGAGATGTTGTAGACTGTGAGTTGACAGCGGGCACATTTTCCGGCTTCAATCTCATCTACGATTGCTGTGCAGAGAGAAGAGCCATCGATGAATATTACTATTCTATGAGGCAAAGGAACCCTCTCCGATCAATTCTCCACTTGGTTACTAATCTTTCTTACCTGCGCAGCAGTTGCCATGTTCTTTCCATGAGAGGGCAAAGCTTGGCAGCACTCGGACTAGACGGCGATTAGACTTTTTTCAGTCCTTTTCAGCAGAACGGCATTGGTGGCGACGATTATCGAAGACGCACTCATGAGCAAGGCGGAAACCTCGGGTCGAAGGATTACTCCGAAGTTGGGATAAAGGATGCCAGCTGCGACGGGGATTGCGAGGATGTTGTAGAATGAGGCCCAGAAGAGGTTCTGTTTCATCTTCGTGACGGTTGCCTTGCTGAGCCTTATCGCCCGCAAGACATCTGACGGGTCTGATTTCATCAAGACTACTTTAGCAGTCTCTATAGCCACGTCTGTGCCGGCCCCGATTGCAATTCCAATGTCTGCTTGGGCCAATGCCGGCGCATCATTCACGCCATCGCCTACCATCGCGACAAATTTTCCTTCATCTTGCAGTTTCTTGACGAATGTTGCCTTGTCTCGTGGAAGAACGTCTGCGAAGACCCTCTTGATCCCAACGGTTTTCGCGACCGCTTGGGCGGTTGATAGGTTATCTCCTGTTATCATGGCTGTCTCGATCCCAAGCTGGTTCAACCTCGACACGGCCACTCCAGCCGTCGGCTTAACAGTGTCAGCTGCGCCGATAGCCGCTATGACTTTCCCATCAACGGCCAGAACCATTATTGTCTCGCCCTTCTGAACGAGCTGATTGATCCTCTCTTGCAGTGGATCGGTATCAATACCGTTTTGTTTCATCAGCTTCACAGTTCCCACCAAAACTTCCTTTCCTTCGATGCTTGCGCTTACTCCCAGACCGGACAGGTTTTCGAAGCGTTCAATCAGTGTCGGTAATGGCAGCTGCCTCCTCTTCACCTCCTCGAGCACAGCGTTGCTTAGCGGGTGATTGGAGCCTGCTTCAGCCCCGCCAATGAGACTCAGGGCTTCGTCTTCATCCCAGCCAGGGACAGTCGTGATTTCCGAGATTCTGGGTTTTCCCTCTGTGAGTGTTCCAGTCTTATCGAAAACTATCGATTGGATCTTTGAGACCCGTTCAAGTGTTGGGGCGTCTTTGATCAGAATGTTGTGTCGAGCGCCGAGACCGGTTCCGACTGCGACGGCTGTTGGCGTCGCGAGGCCCAGCGCATCAGGACAAGCTATGACTATCGCTGAAATGGCGAAGGTCAGAGCGAAGAGGACTGGCTGCCGGGCAATGGCAAACCAGACGAGAAACGTAACTAGGCCCGTGCCGATGGCCAGCACCACAAGATACTGAGCAAATCTGTCTGCGAGTCTCTGACCGGGGGCTTTGGAATTCTGAGCGGCTTCGACGAGTTTGACTATCTGGGCGAGGGCTGTGTCCTCGCCTACTTTTGTTGCCTCGAACCTGGCAGATCCAGATTGGTTGATCGACCCGCCTATGACATCATCTCCAACCTTCTTCGCAACTGGAATGGATTCGCCTGTTACCAGTGACTCGTCGATCGCCGTCTCACCCTCGACTATTGTACCGTCAACTGGCACTCGGTCTCCGGGTTTGAGAATTATGATGTTGCCGACTTGAACTTGAGAGGTTGGGATGAGGTTCTCTTTCCCATCTCGGAGAACTCTGGCTTGAGGTGGAACCAGCTGGAGTAGCGCCTGCAGGGCATCGGTTGTTCCGCGCCGAGATCTCATCTCCATCCAGTGGCCAAAGAGGACGAAGGTGACTAGGAGGACGGTTGCCTCGTAATAGGAATCGGCGCTTTGCAGGATTGTGAGGAGAACGCTGAAGCTGTAGGCGGCGGTTATGCCTACTGCGATGAGAACTGACATGTTTAGTGTGCGATGTTGGAGAGCTCTGAAGCTTGAATAGAGGAAAATCCAGCCTGAGTAGAAGTATACGGGGGTTGTTAGTAGAAAGAGAGTCCACGGAACTGGTATAGGGGCTGGCGGCTGAAAGCCGAAGATGAATTTTCCGAGAGGCGAGTAAAGGACGATCGGGACTGACAGTATTAGTGCGATGAAGAATTTCTGGCGAATGTCTAATTCCATCAACCTGGCCATTTCTCGGCCTGAAACACCGGTGTGTTCCATGCCCATCGTCATGGTCATGCTCATCCTGAATTTCTCCCATCGAGAATTCTTGGAAGCAGGCTTCATCGCGTGCTGGTGGTGCTCGTCATGATCCATACCTCCTTCGGTCTTGGCGACAAGGACTAGTTTCATCCCACATATTGGGCAGGTTCCAGGAGAGGTGGACCTGACCTCTGGATGCATAGGGCAAGTGTATGTCGTTGGGTCAGCGTTCATCTGGTGATGACTGGAGTGATCTCCGTGGTTCTCGGCACTAGTCATTCTGCTTCAACTCTCGAAGATGCTCTCGTAGTGTTCTTCTTTGCCTCTTAAGATTCCAACATGGAGAGCGCCCTCCATAGAGAGAGCTGACGGAGACGACGCAGCCCTTTCGAAGGGTGACTGAGCAAGACTTTACATTTGTAAAGGCGAGTAGTTTAGACGTGGAGGAAGCACTAGGGTTTCATGGCTAAGGACCCTATCTGTGGCATGTTCGTGGAGGAGGGTCCGCATGCCCTTACCGTCACTCTCCATGGGACACGATATTTCTTTTGCAGCGAATCCTGCCTAGTCCAGTTCCAGGCTCCGGAAAAGGCCCTTGCCCAGCTGAAGCGCCTCCTCGTAATCGGGACAGTGTTGACCATTCCCATTACTGCGCTAACCTATCTTCCCAATGTCCCGTCTAAGGACATCAACAATCTAGTCATGTTTCTCCTCTCGATCCCGGTCCAGTTCGTAGTCGGATTCAGGTTCTACCGCGGCTCTTACGACGCCCTCCGGTCACGAGTCGGGAACATGGACTTGCTGATCGCTATGGGAACGTCGGCGGCGTGGGCTTACAGCGCCATAGTGACGTTCTTCCCAGCATTCTTTCCGAGTAACGGGACATACTTCGAAACCTCAGCGATAATTATCACCTTGATACTGACCGGAAACCTTCTCGAACACCTGACCAAGCAAAGAGCCTCCGAGTCTGTTCGGAAGCTACTCGAACTCCAACCCACGATGGCCAGGGTCCTCCGAGACGGTAGCGAGGTCGAGATTCCTATTGAGGACGTTCGAGTTGACGACGTGTTTGTGGTCAGACCCGGCGAGCGAGTGCCCGTGGACGGGGTCGTATTAGAAGGAGGCTCTGCTCTTGACGAGTCGATGATAACCGGCGAAAGCCTTCCACGCGACAAGAGTGTCGGAGATGAAGTCATAGGGTCCACGATAAATAAAACTGGACTCCTAAAGGTCCGAGCGACGAAAGTCGGGCAGGACACCGTTCTCTCACAGATTGTAAAGTTGGTCGAGGAAGCTCAGGTGGGAAAAGCTCCCTTGCAGAGACTGGCGGATAGAGTGTCGGCGTACTTTGTACCATCCGTCATCCTGATAGCAACCGCCTCAGGTCTCCTCTGGTACTTTGCAGGCGGAATAGGCCTCGCCTTTTCCCTCTTAGCATTCGTATCAGTAATCGTCATCGCATGCCCCTGCGCCCTTGGAATAGCCACGCCTGCCGCACTATTGGTAGGGGCAGGTAAGGGAGCAGAAAGCGGGATCCTCATCAAAGGAGGAGAGAATCTAGAGGAAGCTCACAAGATCGACACGATAGTGTTTGACAAGACGGGAACCCTTACCAAAGGCGAGCCGTCTGTCACAGACGTTGTTTCATTAAACGGGGAATCCGCGAAGTCCATATTGCACTTTGCCGGGTCTGCCGAGCTGGGAAGCGAACACCCGCTGGCCCAAGCCGTAGTCAGAGAAGCCCGCAAGCTGCAGTCAGACCTGTCATCTCCTTCAAAGTTCGAGGCCATTCCAGGCCTTGGTATCAGAGCAGACGCGGATGGCCGCGGCGTCCTATTGGGCAATACTGACCTGATGAGAAA